>DPJL01000254.1:0-182 GCA_003543035.1 Micromonosporaceae bacterium
TCGAGGAACCGCGGAATGCCCGCAGCCGCCGCACTCGCGAAGCGCTGCTGATGGCCACGCGCGAGCTGATCGAGCAGGACGGCTTTGCCGGCACCACACTCGCGGCCATCGCGGAGCGCGCCGGAGTTTCGCATCGTGCCCTCTACCTGCACTTTTCCTCCCGCGGCGAGCTGCTCGCCACC
>DPJL01000254.1:543-5905 GCA_003543035.1 Micromonosporaceae bacterium
CCGCGGCGAGCTGCTCGCCACCCTGACCCGCAGCCTCGGTGAAACCGAAGCGCTCGCCGAGTCGCTGGCCAAGGTCTGGGATTCACCCGACTCGGCGAGCGCCCTGGATGAATGGGCCCGCCACATCGGGAGGGCTCACCCGCGAATCCTTGCCATTGCCCGCGCCGTCGACCACGACCGGCGATCGGACCCGGACGCGGCGCAGATCTGGCAGCAGATGATGCGCAACTGGGGCAAGGGATCCCGCCGGCTCGCCGATTGGCTGCACGACGAAGGCCGGTTGGGCGCACCTTGGACGCCCGAAACAGCCGCCGAAATGATCTGGGCGTTGATGTCCTGGGACTTTCTCGAGCGGCTGACCGTCGACAAGCGATGGTCGTCGGCCCGATTTGCCGAGCACTTCTCGGTGCTGGTCAAGCGCACTTTTCTGGTCAGTCCCAGCGCTGGGCGTTCTCGTCGTTCAGCGTCCCCGGCCGATCCGGAATGACGCAGAAGGGCAGCCCGGCCGGATCGCGCATCACCCACCAGGTGTTGACCTGCTGCACCCGCTCGGCTCCGAGGCTCTCCAGCCTGGCCACCTCGGCCTCCAGGTCATCGGTGTGGATGTCCAGATGCACCCGGCTCTCGCCCTCCTGCAAACGCTGAACAAGCACGCCGAACTCCTGCCCGGGCAGCTCGAGCCAGTGGAATTCCGGGTATCGCTCGACATGGCTTGCATTGCCCAGGGCTCCACGCCAGAAGTCAAGCTCCCGGCCATGATCCGCTTCAGGCACATCGATGACAACTTTGTTGAGTCTGCTGTAGTGCGCCACTTCACCTCCTGCTGACAAGGGAGGTCAGGATACCGCCGCGGGTTGTGCTCCCTGATACGTTGAATCCATGATCCGAAGGCGGGTCCTCATTACCGGTGATGTGCACGGTGTGTACTTCCGGGACACCTGCCGTCGCACGGCACAGATGCTCGATGTGGCCGGCTGGGTGCGCAATCGCTTCGATGGCACCGTTGAGGCCGTCTTCGAAGGAGCGCCCGACGACGTGGACCGCCTTGTCGAGTGGAGTCGGCACGGTCCGGAGCTCGCAGAAGTCGACAGTGCCCAGGTCTTCGACGAAGAGGTAGAAGGCTTACCCGGCTTCGAGATCCGTCCGACCGCCTGACTAGGAGCGCTGGTTGCCAAGCGCATCAATCAGCCTCATCACCTCGATCGGCAGCGGGAAGATCAGTGTTGAATTCCTTTCGGTAGCAACCTCAGCCATCGTGGACAGCACCCGCAACTGCATCGCGGCGGGATGGGTTTCCAGCACTGCGGCAGCTTCGCTGAGTGCCTGAGCCGCCTGAAGCTCGCCCTGGGCATGGATCACCTTCGCGCGACGCTCCCGCTCTGCCTCGGCCTGCTTGGCGATGGCCCGCCGCATGGTCTCCGGCAACTCCACCTGTTTCACCTCGACCAGGCTCACCTTCACCCCCCACGGATGGGTTACCTCGTCAATGACGTGCTGAAGTCGCAGGTTGATGTCATCACGCCGGGTCAGCAGGTCATCGAGATCGACCTGACCGACGACACTGCGCAAGGTCGTTTGAGCGATCTGGGAGGTACCGGCGAAGAAGTCCTCGATCGCGATGACCGAGCGGACAGCGTCGACCACATTGAAATATGTCACCGCATTGACCTGGACCGTGACGTTGTCCTTGGTAATGACATCCTGCGGCGGGATCTCCCTGGTCACGGTCCGCAGCGACACTCGCACCATCCGGTCCACCACCGGGATCAGGAAGAAGAGTCCAGGTCCCTTGGCGCCGATGACCCGGCCGAGCCGGAACACCACTCCCCGCTCGTACTCCCGAAGCACCCGCACGGATGCCGCGAAGAGTGTGAGCAGGATGGCGGCTGCGAGGACGACCCCGAACACTGCACTACTCATCTCCTGCCTCCTCGGCCGGCTCGACTATCAGGTCGAGATCCTGAATATCGATCACTCTGACCACTTGACCTTCCCGCAGCTGGTGATCGGGGCTGCGGGCGTTCCACCAGGCACCTTCGAGCAGCACCCGGGCGACCTCGCCATCGACGCGGCGCACCGACGTTTCCCGGCCGATGAACAGCTCGCGCCCGGTCACCGGTGGTCGGCTGCGCGCCCGCCAGGCGAGCCGGCCGGCGAATACTGCCGCCGCGGCCACCACGATGACTGCGGGGAGCAGCACTCCGAGGCTCACCTGGAAGGGTCCTTGGAAGAGCAGTAGGCCGCCAACAAGCATGCTGACGGCGCCGGCCACCGCAAAGACGCCCACGCCAGGCGCGTAAAGCTCGGCGGCGAAAAGCGCCAAACCCAACAGCAGCAAGGCAATCCCGGCGACATTGATCGGGAGCACGCTCAGCGCGACGAACGCGAGCACCAAGAGGATCACGCCCACGGTTCCACTCACGAGATGGCCGGGGTTCGCCAACTCGTAGATGATGGCGAGGGTGCCGAGGGAGAGGAACAGGAAGGCTAGATTCGGGTCCGCAAGGAGTTGGAGCAGCGATCGGAACGGGCCAAGGTCGTGGCCGACCACTTGCACATCACGGGTTTGCAGGGTCACGGAGTTACCGTCGGCCAGCTTGACTTCCTTGCCATCAATCAGATTGAGAAGCGTCGCCCGGTCAGGGGCAATGAGATCGACCGCCTTCAGCTCGACGGCTTCATCGGCGGTGACGGCTCGGCCCGCTCGCACGGTTTCCTCGGCGAACGTGACGTTGCGGCCGCGCTGGCTGGCAATGGATCGGGCGTAGGCTGCCGCATCGTTGATCACCTTGTCGCTGATCTCGCCGCCCTGCAGGTCCACCGGGGTCGCCGCACCGATCGTGGTGCCCGGGGCCATGGCAGCCACGTGAGCGGAGAAGGTGATCAAAGCTCCGGCTGAGGCAGCCCGGCCTCCAGATGGGGTCACATAGACGATGACCGGCACTTTCGAGCCCAGGAAGCCCTGAATGATCTTCCGCATGGAGGTGTCCAGGCCGCCGGGCGTGTCCAGCTCGACCAGATAGGCCTGGAAGCCCTCGCGCTCGGCCTTGCCGACCCCTTCCGTGAGATGGTCGGCGATCACCGGCGTAATCGGTCCGGCCACCCGGGCGGCCAGCACCGCCTGTCCCTGCGCCGCTGAGGCGGCCCCTCCCGGAAGGATCCAGAAGAGCAGGAACAGGGCTATCAAGAGCCAGCGCCGCTGAGACATCTGACCTCCCAATAACCATGATGACTCTCAATGTACAGCGGGCCAAGGGCCGGTCGGGCTGAACTCGGTTATGCTGCGGTTCGCTGCACCGTTGCGGAGGACCCCTTTTGACCGTGCCGTTGCCCGCCCGGCAGTGGCGCGACCGGGCCAACCTGACCAGCCTGGTGGCTGCCGAGGCGATCTCCAATATAGGCAGCCGCATGACCTTCTTTGCCATCCCCTGGCTGGTTCTGGTCACCACCGGCAGTCCGGTCAAGGTCGGTCTGGTCACTGCCGCGGAAACACTGACCTATGTGGTCAGTGGGGTGTTGGCCGCGCCCCTGCAGGACCGCTTCGGGGACCGGCGAACCTCGATCTGGTCCGACCTCGGCAGCGTTGCGATCATGGCCGCCATCGCACTCTTCGGGCAGCTCGACTTCTCCTTGCTGCTTGTGCTGGTGGCCGTGGCCGGCGTCCTGCGAGCGCAGGCCGATCGCTCCAAAGTCACCATGCTCGTGCCGTTGATGGAGAGCGCAGGTTCGAACTACACGCGGGTCGCCGCCATCCGCGAGGGCACCCTGAGGACGTCGACTCTGCTCGGCTCATCGCTGGCCGGGATCACGATCGTGTTCTTCGGCGCGATCGGTGGCATCTGGATAGACGCGGGGACCTTCGCCCTGGCCGCGATTCTGGTCGTCTTCGCTCGCAAGGCCGAAAAACCGGTGCCGGACAAGGAGATTGGGGCCGAGCCCTACCTGGTGGCTTTGCGCAACGGATTCACCTGGTTCCGCCACCAACGGCTGCTGCGAGCGGTCACCAGCATGCTCTTCTTCACCAACCTGTTCAACCAGGCCAGCGCCGTTGTCTTCGTCCCGCTGTGGGTACTCACCAACATGGACGACCCGGCCGCACTTGGCGCTGTGGCAACGGCCTACGCGGTCGGCTTGATCGCAGGCAGCTTCGTCGTCGCTTGGCTCGCCCCGCTGCTGCCGCGCTATCCGATGCTGGTCGCGGGTTACTTTATCGGTGGGACGCCACGCTTTCTCGTGCTCGCCCTCAGCGATAATCTCACCCTGATAGTCATCGTCTGGCTGATCGGCGGTGTCGCAATGTCGTCACTGAACCCGACCGTCAGCGCGATGATCTATCAGCGAACGCCAAAGGAGATGCTCGCTCGCGTCGGAGGAATCATTACGGCCGTGGCGTTTGGCGGCATGCCGCTCGGCGGGCTTCTCGCCGGATTCCTGGTGCAGACGCTCGGCCTGACCAATGGAATCCTTGTCACCACAGCTCTTTACTTCCTGGTGACGCTGACTCCGGTGATCGGATACCGCCTCTGGCGCGAGCTCAACGACACCGCGCCGCCAAGGCCTGTACCCGACGGCATCAGCACCCTCCCCCAGCTCTATGAAATCGGGCGCGCCACCATGGGGCCGCGAGTGACCCTGCGCTATGCCAAGGGCGAGTGGACATTGCGGGCTCGGCACAGGCTGCGGACAGTGGCTCGACGTCAGGTCGTCGAGCCGAAAATCGCCGTCAACGCCGTTGCCCAGCTGGATATCGAGCCAGTGCGCACGGCCGTACGCCAAGCGCTGGACCATGACCGAGTGCTTACAGAGCGACAGATCCGGGACACCCTGCGGGCGCTAGGCTGATCGGCATGACGATCGCCCCTCGGCCGCCGCACCTGATCGAGCTGCCGCTGACTCCACTGCAGACCCGTTGGTGGTTCCTGTGCACCGGCTACCCCGGCGGCATGTCACCACTGGTCGGTCTGGTGCATCGGCTGCGAGGCCCGCTGCGAGCCGATCTGTGGATCCAGGCCGTCGGCGCTGTCGTTGACCGGCACGAGATCCTGCGGACCATCTTCGTCAACCGGCCCGAGGGAGCGGTTCAGGTGGTCGGCCCGGCGAAGGGCCTTGAGGTCGAATACGTCGACCTTCGCGATCTGCCGGAGTCCCAACGCGAGGAGCGAGCACGCGAGCTGTTGAACGAAGGCCGCAAGCTCGTGCTCGACCTCGAAACCGGGCCACTGGTGAATTCGTCGTTGCTGCGCCTCGCCGACGATGACTACGTCTGGACAATGACGATCCACCACATCCTCGCCGACGGCGCCTCGCTGGCCGTCATCGATCGCGAGCTGACCGCCATCTACCCGGCGCTCGTCGAAGGCAG
>DPJL01000254.1:6233-37706 GCA_003543035.1 Micromonosporaceae bacterium
TCCACATCGGACACCGAGAAGGAAGACGAGGACCGCGACTACTGGCGCCAACAACTTGCCGACGCGCCGCCGCTCGAGCTGACCGACGCCCTACCCCGGCCGGCTTCGAAGGGCGCTCCCGCTGCGGAGGTCGCTCACGTCATCGAGCCGGATCTGGTCCAGCGAATCGAAGAGTTGGGCAGATCCTTGCGCTGCACCAGATTCATGGTGCTGCTGACCGCCCTGCACGTCCTGTTGTCCCGGGCAAGCGGCCAAGATGATTTCTGCATCGGCATCCCGGTCGCCGGGGTCGGCCGCACTCAGCCCGAGCTGGCCCGGCTCGTGGGGCTTTTCAACAACGCTTTGGCGCTTCGCTGCGATCTGTCGGGCGATCCGACTTTCCGAGAGGCTTTGGCTGGTACCAGGGAAACGGTGCTAGATGCTCTTGATCATCAAGACCTGCCCTGGGGCCAGGTCGTCGCGGCGGTAGAGGCGCCACACGACCCCGGCCGGGCACAGGTGTTCCAGGCGATGTTCCTGCACGACGACGTCGAAGTCGCGAGCCGACTGGATCTGCCAGGGCTACAGGTCGAGGAGTTCCCGTTGGCCATCCCCAAGGTGCTGCACGACATCATGGTCTACGCCCGGCCGGCGCCGCGCGGGCTGAAGACCATGTTCGTCTACGACACCGCCTTGTTCACCGGTGACACAATCTCCAAGCTGGCAAAGGGTTTCGAAGAACTGCTACGGGTTGTCGTGGATGACCCCGACGTCCGGCTCTCTAAGCTTTCAGTCGGGTGATCGCTGCCGCCATCCCGGCCAACGTGGGATTGTCGAAGACAAGGCGCATCGACAGCCGAACGGAGAACACTGCCCGAATCTGGGCGATGAGCTGAACCGCGGTAAGCGAGTTGCCGCCGAGGGCGAAGAAGTCATCCTCGGGCCCGACAATGCCCGCTCCCAACAGCTCCGACCAGATCGGAGCCAGTCTCTCCGCAACATCCACATTGGTGGATGGTGCCGGAACCCGCTCTGGCACTTCGCTTTCGAAGGTCCAGCGTTGTCCGGCTCGCAACGCGATGGTGTCCGGCGCCTCCGCCGGATCCACGCTCAACTCGGCAACTATCTGCCGCAGATCCGTTTCCCCGTCGATGTGGCGGATCTTAAGGCCCGGCAGCTCCCGTGCTGACCGGATGACCCCGGCCAGCATGGCGCGCTCCGGCCTCAGCTCGTCGGAGTCGAGCACCCGATAGGTCCCGGCGGTGACCACGTCGAGGTGTGAGCCGGTGCTCTTCAGCGCCTGCACCAGTTGCACCAGGCTCAGCAGACCCGCCTCCGGGTCCTCCAAACACTTGGCGTGGACCCATCGGCGCGACTCCCCAAGCTCGAAGCCCGCTCCGTGAAGGTGTTGGGTGAGCCATTGCCCGGCCTCGACTTTGACGATCGGGAGCGGGCGCTGGGGAACCGGCGCGGAGTCGAGCCGTCGCCAGGCCTGCGGATCCGTGGCAGTGGGACGAGGAGGATCAGGGTCGATCCAATGCCTGGTGCGCTCGTAGGGATAGCCGGGCAACGGCACCCGCCGTCCGGTGCCGCCCGTATCGACCTTCAGCCCGTGCACCCATAGCCTGCCCGCTGTGGCGTAACAAGTGGCGAGATCGCCGCTGTGCAAGGGTTGCGGACCGTCCTTGGGCACCTGCATCTGCGCGAGACCGGCCAATTGACGACCTGAGCCGCACTCGAGGAAGAGTGTTCGCCCGCCTGCCAACGCATAGGCCACGCCCGCCCCGAATAGGACCGGCTCACGCAGATGGGAGGCCCAGTACGCCGGGTCGGTTGCCTGCGCGTCGGTGATGGGCAGCCCGGTCTGGCTGGAGATAAAGGAAAGTCGAGGTGCGGCCGGACGGGCTGCGGCAACAGCCTCCGCGAACTCTGCCAGCATCGAATCCGTGATGTGGTCGCGAAGTGGATACGTTGTGCGCAGGCGACGGGCCGTGATTCCCTTTCCGGCCAGCGCTTCCGCCATTTGCTCGAGCTGGTCGGCTGCGCCCGAGACGATACACGTTCCCGGCCCGTCGATCGCGACAACCGAAGCACCCTCCACCCCTGCGGCGGAAATAGGCACCGTCAATGCCGAGCCTTGCGGAGTCGACTGAATCATTCGCTCATGCAAGGCAACCAGGCGTTGAGCATCCGAGAGGTCGAAGACTCCGGCGAGCGCGGCGGCAACGTATTCGCCTGTCCCGTGGCCGATCATCGAAGAGGGGCTCACCTGCCAGGCCTGCCATTGCCGAGCGCTCTCATAGGCGGCCGTGAACGATTGCGGCGTTCCAGGAAACAGCATCACGACACGAGGCGGTGTACTGGCTGTCCCCTCAATGCGCCGCTTCGGTTGCCGAAGTGCCCCAATCGCGTCGGCCACATCGACTGCGGCAATGGCCATCCGATGTGGATAGTCGACTCGCCCGACTCGCAGCGTGTGAGCTACATCGGCGAGGTCCACATCGCCCGCTGCCTCGAGGTGACCGGCGAGCCGCGCTGTGGCAGCGTCTCGTGCGGCGGCAGAGCGGGCCGAAACAGCAATAAGGCTCAGCTGTGACGAAGCCGTGGGTTCAGTCTTGGCTGGTGCTTCCTCGAGGATCACATGGGCATTGGTGCCGCCGATGCCGAATGAGCTGACCGCCGCCCGGCGCAACCCTTTCCACACCGAGGGCGTGGTGTTGACGTAGAAGGGGCTCGCTTCGAAAACGATGGCCGGGTTGGGCTTGGTGAAGCCGAGGCTCGCCGGGATGAGCCCAGTCTGTAGTGACAGCACGGTTTTGATGAGGCCCACGACGCCTGCGCCCTGGCTGAGATGGCCGAGGTTCGACTTCACCGAGCCGAGGGCACACCATTGCCGATCGGCTGAGCCACGGCCGTAGACCGAGGTCAGCGCCTCCACCTCGATCGGGTCACCGAGCGCGCTGCCAGTGGCAGAGGCCTCCACGTAGCCGATCGAGCGGGCCTCCACGCCAGCGGTGGCAAGGGCATTGGCGATTACGGCCGCCTCTCCTGCCACCCCGGATGCGGTGAAGCCGACCTTGCTCGAGCCGTCGTTGTTGATCGCGTTGCCAAGCACCACCGCGCGGATATGGTCGCCATCGGCGATCGCGTCAGAAAGGCGCTTGAGCAACACCACTCCCCCGCCGCTTCCGGCGACCGTGCCGGTCGCCTGCGCGTCGAACGGCCGGCAATATCCGTCCGACGAGTCCGCCGCTCCTTCGCGATGCAGATAACCCCGATCGGCTGGGAGCTCGATGCTCACCCCACCCGCCAGAGCCATGTCGCACTCCCCTGCGCGCAAGGCCTCGGCGGCAAGATGCACTGCCACAAGCGAAGTGGAGCATGCCGTATATACGCCGACGCTTGGACCGCGCAGGTTCAGCACGTACGACGCGAGCGTGGTCAGGGTGTCGGCATGGTTGCCGTTGCCCACCGTGGTGTGGTCCGACACCGCTGCCACAGCTTGGTTACCGTAAATGTGACGCCAGCGGTAGGTCTCCATGCCACGGCCGCCGTAAACGCCGATGTCGCCGTCGAAGCAGGCTGGATCCCACCCCGCGTTCTCCAGTGCGGCGTGGCACAGCTCCAGAAAGAGCCGGTGCTGAGGGTCGGCAAGAGCCGCTTCACGTGGTGTCAGACCGAAGAGCCCGGCGTCGAAATTCTCGACGTCATCGAGCAGATAGCCGACCGGCACGAAGTCCGGGTCGTCGATCTGCTCCGCGGGGACCCCTGCACGCAACAGGTGATCGCGGCTCAACACGGTGCGGGCCGACATCCCGCCGATCAGGTTGCGCCAGAAGGTGTTCAGATCGGGCGCACCCGGTACCCGGCAAGCCATCCCGATAACCGCGATCTGATCATCCATCGTTTCCTCCCCGTCGCCGGCCCCGGCGTGCGGCGCCACGGCGCATGGCGATCTCTATCGCGTCGGCCGCATCGTCAGCTCCATCAAGATGTGCCCCGAGCGCCCGAATGGTCGGATGGCGGAACAGGTCGACGACCCGCAAGTTGCTTCCCATCAGCCGGTTCAGCCGCTGTTGCACCACAACGATTGCCAACGATCCGCCGCCGGAGTCGAAGAAGTTTTCGGTGACACCGACTTCGGCGAGCCCCAATACCTCGCACCACACCGCGGCGATACTGCGTTCGGTCGCCGTCGCTGGAGGATCGGCAAACGGGGTGTCCAAACGCGACGGACGCGGTCGTGCTCGTGGAACACCGGCGGGAGCCTCGTTCAAAGGCAAGCCAACGACATCCTCGGCCGCCATTCCTTGCACGATGACTTCGCGCAGCGATTCCAGCAGCCCGCTCATCCGCAACTCGTCGAAGAGATCCGTGTTGTAGACGATCTCAAGCCGCATCCTGCCATCGCGCTCGACACCGTAGAGGGTCAGGTCGAACGCCGATCCCGGTACCTGAACCGGCACCGACTCGCTGACCGTCCCACCCAGGTCCAACTTGGGTGCGGCAAAGTTGAATACGTTGAACAGCACCTGTACCAACGGGTTTCGAGCCACCTGGCCGCCTAGACCGAAGGCGTGGACGATTCGTTCCAACGGCGCTTCAGGATGCGCAAGCGCGGCAATCAGCTCGTCCCTCGCGGCTCGCACATGCTCGGCGAAACTCCGATCGGCCGCCATTCGCAAGCGCAGCGGCGCGATCTCGATGAAGAAGCCCACCATCTCTTCGAAGTCCTGATGACGGCGATCCACCATCGGGCTGCCAATCACCAGGTCGGTCTGATCGGCAAGGCGCGCGAGCACGACGCCGAAGGCGGCCAGCAAGACAGCCGAAGGGGTGGCCCCGAGTCGACCGGCGAAACGCTGGAGTTCGGTGGTGGTGTCGGCCTCGAGCCAACTGCCAACATGGCCTCCGGCGAACGACTGCTCCACCGGACGCGGCCGATCGTTTGGCAGCTCCAAAACCGTTGGCACACCAGCCAAGTGCGATGTCCACCAGCCGAGGTCTTCGTCCGCTCGTTGGGCTCGGCGCTCTTCTCTCCACGCCACATAGTCGGCATAGGTGGCGGGCAATGCCGGAAGTGATTTGCCTTCGTATGCGGCCGCTAAGTCGTTGTACAGCAAGGACTGCGACCATCCGTCGAAGACGGCATGATGTGCGGTTATGGCAAGCACGTGGTCTTCGGGTCCGAGCCGGAAGACTCGGTTGTACCAGAGCGCATCGGTGCCAAGCTCAAACTTTCGGCTCACCTCTGCGGAAAGAAGTCCGGCCAGTTCGCGCTCCGAGCTCAGATCGATTACCGGCAACGGCACCACGTTTGGCTCGTCCAAGACCGCATACGGCACTCCCTCTGTTGAAGGAATGCGCCAGCGCAACACCTGTTGACGTTCGGCCACTGCGGTGAGTGCACTTTGCAGAGCTGTCAGGTCCAGTGGTCCGCGAAGGCGTTCGGCAAGCGTGATGTTGTAGGCCGCAGCCGCCGCAGGCGAGTAGCGATCGAGGAACCACAGCCGCTGTTGCGATGGCGACAGGGCGGGCGGGCGCCCGCGTACAGGCTTTTCCGAACCGAGCGAAGGCGCGCCGGTGACGCGTGAGGCGATCGCACGCAAAGTCCGGCCTTCCAGCACGTCCTCGATGGCCACGTCACGGCTCAATCGGGAGCGTAGAGACGCGACAAGGCGCATAGCGGTGATTGAGTGACCGCCGGCGTCGAAGAAGTCGTCATCTCGACCCACATCTGAGCGGCCCAGCAACTCGGCCCAGACGACTGCGATCTCCTGCTCGACCGGGGTTTCCGGTGAGGCCGATGGCTGGGAGACGGTCGGCACCATGCTGAGCAGGTGATCCAGATCCACCTTGCCCGTACTCAACAACGGCAGCTCGGAAAGGACGAGCACCGTGGTCGGGACCATCGCCGCCGGAAGACTTGCAGCGCAATGCTCTCGTAGCTTCTCCGGCGAGGCGCCACCGGTCACGAAGGCGACCAGACTCGGCCCGGGTGCCACGGCGACCGCGGCGTGCTCAACATCGGGGTGACCCCGCAGCACCGCTTCCACTTCACCGATCTCGATGCGCTGCCCACGTATCTTGATCTGCCGGTCGACCCGGCCGATGAACTGCAAGGTGCCGTCGGGCATCCAGCTCACCAGGTCACCAGTCCGATAGAGCTTCGCATCCGCGAAGCCGTTCGCTGCGCCCGAGAACGGGTCCGGCACGAACTTCTCCGCGGTGAGTTCCGGATCGCCGAGGTAGCCCTTGGCCAGCCCGCTCCCCCCGGCCCAGAGCTCTCCCGGTTCACCCACTTCGGCGAGCCGCATCTCGTCGGTCACGACGTACACCCGGTGGTTCGCGGCCGGGCGGCCGATGGGCAAAGGCTTGTCCCAACTTCCGCTCGCCTCGAACCAGGTCACGTACACCGTCATCTCGGTGGGCCCGAAGAGGTTGAGGAAACGTCGGCCGTCCGTTGTCCATCGCGCCACCTGTTCCGGGCCGGGCGCTTCACTTCCCGTGAGCACCACCCTCATCGAGGGCAGTCCGACCGGGTCGAGGATGGGCAACACCGCCGGAGGCAGGAAGGCCACTGTCACCCGATGCTCGGCGCAGAAGCGCTGTAGCCGGGTCGGATCGGCGCGATCGGCAGATCCCACCAGGGCAACGGTTCCACCGGCCGCGAGCGGGGTCAGGATGTCTATTACCGACGCGTCGAACCCGATGGACGAGAAGGCGAGCGAACGGCAGTCGTGGCCGAGATCGGCTACCGCGGCAAGGTTCGTGACGAACTCGGTCAGCGAATCCTGTGAGATCATCACGCCCTTGGGGCGGCCGGTGGAGCCGGACGTGAACATCACGTAGGCGAGGTCGTCAGCCTTGGCCGGGCATAGCGGCCAAGTGCCTTCTTGCCTCCACCCGGGAACTGGCACGCCGGTGGAGAAGTGCTTGAGTCCCACAGGATCGCAGACGAAGGTAGTGAGCCCAGCCTCGGATGCCATGTCTTGCAATCGAGCCTTTGGCAGCGATGGGTCGAGCGGCACATAACCGGCACCGGTCATCAGCACGCCGAGCAGACCGGCGACCATCTCTGGCTGACGATCTGCGCAAACCCCAATCAGGACACCCGGCCCGGCACCCCGCCTCGTCAGCTCCGCAGCCAACTCGCCTGCCGTCCCGCAGAGTTCTTGGTAGGTAACCGTCTCCTGCCACTGCTGGATCGCGACAGCTTCCGGGCGCAGCTTCGCGTGCTCGGCGACGAGGTCAGCGAAGCGACGATCGGGAAAAGCAAGAGTAGTCATCGCGGCCCTCCCCAGTTGGCTGTCGGCGGGGGCACAGGATCCCGGACTGCCATCCGAAGCTCGCTGAAGTAGCGGTTGCCGGCCGCATCGGGTACCCACGCCTGATCCGGGGTGGGAAGCATCTCCGAAACCACGAGCGGGACTCCGTCGCCGCCCGTCCGCTGCGCAGTGCGAACCATCGCCACGAAGGCGGCAACGTAAGCGGGGCTTGTGAAGTCCACGTAACACGGCTTGATCTCCGTGCCCACCCGAACGAACACTCGCTCGGGCAGGCCCAGCCGTTCACGCCAGCGGCGTACGGCCAGATAGCCGTCCGCCTCGTCGATTCGCTTGCCGCTCAGCGAGCAATCTCCGACCGCCGTGCGCCACGTCTCGCGATGAACAACAAGCCGGTCGATGGTGACCCGTGGGGTGTGCGCACCCGCGGCGACAATCTTGAAGGCGTCCACCGATCGCGAAGACAGGAACGGGCCGAACAACTCCTGCACCGGCCAGCTTCGCCCATCGGGTGCGCGGCCCACCAGCTCATCGTCCACTGTGGACAATGTGATTGCGGCCAGCGGCAACACCTGCTCGGGATACGGCGACGGAGCCTCGGTGTAGGCAAGGCGGACATCGTCCGGGCCGTCAAGGGTGAACGCGATCCGTGCGGTGAACTCGGGAAAGTCCGGCGGATAGAGCAGGATCACGCGATCGCCCAGATCCCTTTGCACCGCTTGCCGCAGCGCATCGGGGTCGGGATGGAAGCGGGTGAGGTAGCCGCCGTTGCACGTGAGCCACGCCACGTGCAGCTCGCCCAGTACGGCCGTGAAGTCGCCGCGCGCCAAGGCTTCCGCGCTCTCCGCACACAAGTGAAGGTCCGGGCTGTGCAGCCGTCCCGCGGACCAACCAGGTGCCTCCGCGGGAAACAGGTCTGCCACTGCCCTAGCGACGTCGGCGCTGTCCAGGGTGATCCGGCTCTTGCCCTCGTCCAGTCCTAGCACCTGCGACCACCGGAGAATGAAGTCATCCAGCACGTCAGCGACCGGTCCAGCGCCAAAGATGAGTCCCAGCGCCAAATGGAAGACATCGCCAAGTGGCCCTTCCTCGTGGATCTCGCGCAGCGCAGCCGTGAACGCCTCCGCCATGGCAGCGGTGAGCCATCGCGCAGCCTGAAGCAAGGGAATGAGCGTTGGCGCCAGCATCGACAGGACCGGCTCGCCAAAGGCGACGTCCAGATCGCGCACCGTCTCCTCGTAGGCGAGACCACGACCGGCATAGGTGGCGCCCGGACGATGCTGGATCTGCCCGTCAGTGACGGCGACGAACTCCTCCTGCAGAAGGAACATTGCCTCACGTACAGCATCGGGATCACCCGCAGCCCGAGCCAGCCCGTCGCGTGCCGCACTCAGCCTTTCGAAACCGGCGACTGCTTCCCCACCAAGGGTCGCCAGGGCCTCCCGCAAGCGATCCTCAGCGGCGATGGTCAGCGGAAGGTCGAGCCCCCACCTCAGAATTCCCTGCTCGGCCAGCTGTTCCAGAGCCAGGAAGGCATCGTCCTCGTTGCGCAACCCGCTGCTCGAATCCGCGATAGCAAGAGCGGCCACCTCGGCGGCACTCCGGTTGCCGTCCGCCGCCGTCAGCAGTGCGACCGCAGCCGGAGTCAGTTGCCGTGAGGGCGCGCCGACCTGTAGCAGATTGCTTCCATCCAGTGCGAGCTGAGGCTGCCGCCGGACGGGCAGTAGACGCCGGTAGCGCGGATCTGCCGCGAGCCGGTCGGCATATGCGGTAAGGGCCCGCCACTCCAGGTCGACAACTCGCTGGCGGATCAGCTCCGGCCCCGGTTTGACACTGACCGCCACGCCTTCCCGCGTGAAGGTCGCCCAGCAGACCGGGCCGAAGAACCCGATGGTGTCGTTCTTGCCGCAGTATCGCTGCCAGTACCGAGTGATCACTATCTCGCGCTGCCGCTGGCGGGAGTTGCGAGGTGCATTCGGCCCGCTTCGGGCGATGCCATCAAGCGCCTCAACCGAATTCAGGCTCTGCCAGCTGACCGCTTCCCGGAAGAGCGGGTCGGCTGCGATCTCTCCCAGCTGAGCGGTCATCAAACCTGTAGCGGCATCGAAGGCCGCCTGGAACTGCGCTCTGTCGATGCCGCTACTTAGATACCGGTCGGCGATCTCGGCACAATCGGGCGCGGACAACCGGTCCAACCCTGTCGCGGGGAACCCAGGAGCCCGCAATGCGGCAGATTGCCACACCTTCCAGCCGGTCTGTCCAAACGGGACGGTCCCTTCCGCACTCAACGCTGGACCTCCTCGAACCAGTGCCGCCTGCGCTGGAACGGGTATCCCGGCAGCGAAATCCGCTTCCCGCCTTCCGGCACGGGTGCGGCAGCTCCCGGTTCGTCAACGATTGCCATCAACAAAGTGGTGTCGTGGTAGGTGACCGTGGCGCGGTGCGGCAGACGACGACGCCCAACTGCCAACGTGTATGCCACATCCGCTGGGTCACATGGCTTTTCGGCAAGGTGTTCCGCGAGCCGCCGCGTGATAGCGACCAACGCGCCAGGCTCGTTGGCACTGAGGTGCAACTGGTGTGCTTGCGGCGCAACGGTTTGCGACTCCCGGACGGGTGCCTGCTCGACGAGCACATGCGCGTTGGTTCCACCCAAACCGAACGAACTGACGCCCGCTCGCCGCTGCCCAACCCACTCGCGCAGTTCGGTGTCGACGGTGAACGGGCTGCCACCCAAATCCACCTCAGGGTGCGGCTTGCGGAAGTGCAGGGTCGGTGGGATCACCCCGTGGCGCACAGCCAAGGTCGCCTTGATCAGGCCAACGACACCGGCGGCCGCATCCACATTGCCCACATTGGCTTTCACCGAGCCGAGGCTGCAATGGCCGGACCGGCTGGTTGACGCACGGAACGCCCGGGTCAGCGCGTCGATCTCGATCGCATCACCGACGGGAGTACCACTGCCGTGGCCCTCCACGAAACCCACAGTGGCCGCATCCCACTCCGCTGCCGCCAACGCCTCGGCCACCACCGCAGCCTGCCCCGCCACCCCCGGCGCGGTAAACCCCGCTCGCGCGGCGCCGTCGTTGTTGACCGCCCAACCGCCGAGCACGCCATAGACGTGATCGTTGTCAGCGATCGCATCGCCGAGGCGTTTCAGCACAACGGCACCACCACCGTTGCCGAAGACCTGGCCCGTGGCGTCACCGTCAAACGGACGGCAGATTCCGTCAGTGGCCCAGGTCCCCCCAGGCCGGTACCTATAGCCACTCTGCCGAGTCGACACCACCGCCGCCCCACCGGCGATCGCCATGTCGCACCGGAAGTCGAGCAGACTCTGCGCGGCTTGGCACACCGCGACAAGTGAGGAAGAGCAAGCGGTCTGCACGGCCACGGCCGGCCCGGTCAGCCCGAGTGCATAGGCCACGCGCAACGGCAGATAGTCGCTTGTTGCCCCGGCAAGAACCTCATCCCAGTCATCTGGGAGAGGGCCACGCTGCAGTGCCGGATTGCCCAACAGGTGATAGCGCAGGTACCGGTTGGCACCGCAACCGGCAAAGACACCGACCTGCGCCTCACCCCGAGTCGGGTCGTACGCGGCGTCTTCCATTGCCCACCAAGCCATCTCAAGGAAGATGCGATGCTGCGGGTCCAATAGCGCGGCTTCTTCGTCGCTATAGCCAAACAGGGCGGCGTCGAAGTCGGTGAGCTGGTCGAGGTATCCGAAGGCCGGCACGAACGAGGGATCGTTCGACGACGAGGCGAACCTGCGGATCGAGTCCACCGACCCGCAAACGTTACGCCAGAACGTGGTCAGGTCGGGCGCTCCCGGTACCCGGCAGGCCATCCCCACAATCGCGATCCGGTCATCGTCGAAACTCATAGGCACGACCCCACGCGTTTGCCGGCCTGCGCCTGCCGTCGGCGCCGCATACGGTCTGCCGAATGGGAAAGGTTCGTGTTAACAGGAGAACGGAGATGCGCGGCAAGCGCGGAAACGGTGGCGTGCTCGAAGAGTTGGACCAGCGGAATGGGATGGCCAAGGGCCTTCTCCAGCCGCTGCTGCACCAGAGCCATGAGTAGCGAGTGCCCACCGAGTGCGAAGAAGGTGGTCTCCCCGTCGACACGATCGACACCGAGGACGTCGGCCCATATGCCGGATATCAGTTGCTCCAACGAATCCTGTGCCGCCTCGTTGGCAAGCACCATCATCGGCTCCGGAAGTGCCTTCACGTCAAGCTTTCCGGTTGGCCCAATAGGCAGAGCGTCAAGCACCACGATGGCTCGGGGTTGCATGAAGTCCGGCAGCACTTCAGCGAGCGCAAGCTGAATCGCTGCATACTCAAGACAAGCGTCCCGCGCCGGGACGACATAGGCCACGATTTCCTTGCCGTGAGCGGAATCTCTCGCGACAACGGCTGCCTGCCCCACACCCGGCAAAGCAGCCAGCTGAGACTCGATCTCCCCCAACTCCACCCGGTAGCCGCGAATCTTCACCATCCGGTCGGCCCGGCCGAGGTAGATCAGGCTCCCATCGGGCAGCCGTTTCGCGATGTCACCGGTCCGGTAAGCGCGCACACCGTCGTAGTCGAGGAAACGACTGGCGGTCAGCTCAGGAAGCCCCCAATAGCCAAGCGCCACATGGTCACAGCGGACGATGATCTCTCCGGTAAGAGAGTCGAGCACGATCTCTATGCCGTCCAGCGGCCGGCCGATTGGGACGACAGCATGGTCGAGTGGTGCATCTGCCCGCAGGTGGTTTTGCGCCGCGAAGCTGATCTCGGTGGTCCCGTACCCGTTCACAAACACCGTGTCGGCGGCAAAGTGGCGCCGGGCCAACTCAACATCGTGCCGGACCACCTCCTCGCCGCCGAGCAGCACCGCCCGGATACTGGGCAACCTGCCCGAAGGACCCAGACTCGCCAACAGATACCGGTAGACCGTGGGCGTCGAGTGATAGATGGTTGCCCCATAACGCGAAAGCGTCTGCGCGAGATGCCCTAGTCCATGAAGCCGAATGTCGGCCGGGACGATCGCGGCTCCGGAAAGGATCGCGCTGAAGGTGTCCGTCACCGCCATGTCGTAGCCGAACGAGGTGAGCACACTGGTCCGGTCGTCCGGAGTGATGCCGAAATTCCGCACATGGTTGGCAATGCCGAACAGCACGTTGCGGTGACTCTGCACCACGCCCTTAGGCTCGCCAGTCGATCCCGATGTGTAGAGCAGATATGCCGGATCGTCCGGCTGAGCCGGGCTCGAAAGCCCGGTAAGCACATCCTCCAAAGAAACTTCGCTACTCGTTGCTCCAATATGGATGATCGGCACGTCATGTAGCGGCGCCAGTTGCAGAGCGAGATCCGCATGCGCAGCGTCGGTGATCAGGACATCGGCCCGGCTGTCGGCCAGGATGTGAGCAAGCCGGTGCACCGGGAACGTCGGCTCCAACGGAACGTAGGCTCGGCCGCTGGCCAATGCCGCGAGCAGAGCTGTCAACGTGTTGGCGCCGTGGCAGCAAAGGATTGCGGCCCGGCCGGATCCATCGGTTAGAGCCTTGCGGGTGGCCGCGACAGCCGAGCCAAGCTGACGATAGGTCAGACACCCGTCGTCGCCGAGCACCGCCGGGTTCGACGGAAACTCAGCCACCCGCGCGGCGAAAGCCGAACAGATGGTGTGTTCCATTACCTGCCGCCCAGCACTACCGCAGCGATTTCGTCCACTGTGGACACCTCGGCATCGGGCTCGGAGATGGTGTAGTCGTCCCCGGCGTAGCTTCCGGAACCGTGCACTACGATTTCCCGGTCGGCCGGGACGAGCCCGCGGTCGATCGCGTTGAGTACGCCGGTCAGTGCCATGACGAGAGACCACTCCCGGAGGTCGGCCGGATCCGCGGGCAGCTGCCGAGGCGTGTTATGGAAGAGCTGGCGCAGCATCGGATAGCGCGCAACGCATTCGCGCCGTGAGACCGCTATACCGTCGCCGCCGAAGCGGGCGATGAGGTCGTTCATCGCGGGTGAAGTCACCGGCTGGTGCGTGTAGAAGGTGGGGTCGAGCACCTCTTCCGGATCGTCGGTGACCAATGGGAAGTGCGGGTCGGTGTCCTGGGTCCACGATCCCGCGGCATCCATCCGATACTCAGGAAGATGCTCTCTGGAAAAGCTGCCATGGCGCAGATTCAGCACCATGTCAGGCGTGCCAAGGTGTTGCACCAGCAGGAATCCGGGGCGTTGGGCCGGGTCGACTCGACCGGCCGCCTCGAGCACATCGCGGCCAAGGTTGTAGCCGAGAAGGCCGAAGGCGCTTGAGACGGCGTGAGCATGCCAGCGAAGCATGGTCGGCGGCGCCACCTCGGCCTCAAATGCCGCGCGCGCCGCGTCCGCAACGAGATAGTTGGGCAGCGCCAACGAGAACCAGAGGGCGGTGCCGTGTTTCTCATACGCCTCACCGGCATACGCGTCGACGAAAGCACGCCCAAGCGCCTTGACTCCCTCCGGCTCGGCTCCGGCGAAGCGCAGCAACGGATTGCGGGCTCGCAGAGCCGAATCAGAGGAAAGAGGGTCACACCTGAACTTATGCTTGGTGGAGCCCGGAGCCAGCACGACAACCGAAAGTTGCTCAGGCGTAACGAGTTTGGCCGCGATGGCCCGAGCCACCGCATCACGTAGAGCGATGCCCTTGTTAGCCGACGTCGGGGTGAAGATGCAGATCGCCTCACCGGTGCGCCGAATGTGCTCCACAGCGCGAGCGACGATCAGCAATGATGGGAACGTCTTAGTCGTGTGCGTGCCCGGGTTCCCGGTGAGGTCCATGAGTTGTAACCGGTGCCCGCTATGCGTACCAAGCTCTCGCCAGCTCGCTGTCGCCGCGGCGAAGAACTGCCGGACATCCGGTGAGAGCTCCGGCAGGTTGAAGCCGGGAGCGAATTGCGGTGTCCCCGCTGGGCCTCCAGGGCCGGCACCGCATCGGTCGACGGCTGCCGAAATCACGTCGTAATAGTCGACGATGAGATTGCGGATTGTCGGGGCTGTCGCTGTAGCGAGCATCATTGCTCCTTGTGGGATTCGGTCAGCCGCAGTCGCTTACGCAATGCGCAGAATTGGTCGGTCACTTCTTCGAGCGCATAGGCGGGCCAGCCATTGGCTATCTCGGGTAGGTGTGGTTCAAGCGCGGCGATGGCCTTCGGGGTATAGGAAACTTGGCCGTCACGGACCTCGATCCCGTCCCGGCGGCCGGCTTCGGTGTTCCATTCGACGGCCTGCGTGCGGCTGAGCCCGGCCGGTAGGTTCAATGCGATGGCGCCGTTGGCAATCCGCACCGGGTACCCGCCAGGTAACCCCAGCGGTCCCGGGAGACTTGTTGCCACGTCTGAACCGTTGGCCAAGTCGGCGAGAAGCCTTGCGGCCGCCTGCCCCGCGATCGCATTGAGCTCACGACGCGGCAGCGCACGAGCGGCCCGCAACAGTTCGGAGACGTCCGACAACGGAGAACCGTTGCGCCACACCAGAACCTCGTCGAGGGAGGAAAGGTGGGCATGGTGTCCGAGCACCGCAAGCGCGCGCTGATCCGGCAAGTCCAACGCTTCCTGGAGGCACGCCGCGATGGTGGCGACATTGCCGATGCCGCACCAGACCGGCAGGCCCAGCGACGCGAGCAGAGGATTCACCGCGTCAGGGAAACATCCGTTGATAAGCAAGGTATGCGGGCTCACCTCGGCGAGTGCTCTGGCGACTCGCGCAACGACGGTTGTCTGCAACGGCAACGTGACGCCGAAACCTGCCTCTTCGATCAGCCGAGTCCATGCCGACGGCTGAGCCAGGTTCTCGTAGGGCGACTGAGCCGACGCACAGCACACCACAAAGTCTGCCTGGAGCCGCGCAATTGTCGAAGTCTCGAATTCCTCCGCCACAAAGGAGCAGTCGTGGGCGATGCTCGCTGCGGCCACGTGATTTCGGGCCAGCACGGTGACACGTGCTTTTGCTTCGCCCCCCAAGGGCAGCCAAAGACTCGCAGACCGACCTGGCCAGTGATCCGCTGCCGACGATGGCAATGTGTTTCAGGGTCATCTTTGATTTCAGATAGCGGGGTCGCTGTGCACCGTCACGACACGGTTTGCCTCGTCCACAAAGACGACCGTCGGTTTGTTGTCACGGGCTTCCTCGTCGCTCATCATGGCGTAGGCCGCAATGATCACGAGATCGCCGGTGTGGATGAGCCGCGCCGCCGCGCCATTGATGCCCACCACTCCACTGCCCCGTTGGCCTTCTATCACATAGGTTTCCAGGCGCGCCCCATTGGTGATGTCAAGGACGTGGATCAGCTCGCCGGGCAGCAGGTCGGCCGCGTCCATCAGATCGGCGTCGAGTGTCAGCGAGCCGACGTAGTTCAGATCGGCCTGGGTGACCGTGGCTCGGTGAACCTTCGATTTGAGCATCGTGCGAAACATTGACAGAGCCGCCTTTCATGCCCCCGCACGTCTACTCCGAACCTGGCCAACACGGCATTGCCGCGGTCGAAATTGTGGCATGGAAATACACGCGCGCAAAGCCGCTGTCAGAGATGCGGCAGAGCGTCCGTCCTGGTGGCGCATTCGACCGAAAGATCCACATTAGACCGAAGCCTTCGCTTATCGATCTTGCCGAGCGCGGTCAGGGGAAGCTCCGCAACGATCTCGACGGTCTGCGGTGCCCACAGCTCGTTGAGCCGGGACGCCGCCCATTCCCGCAGTTCGCGTGGGGTCACTGTCGCATTGGGACGCAGCTGCACGAATGCATGCACCGCTTCACCCAGCAGCTCGTGCGGCACGCCGATCACGGCGGCCGCGCTCACCTGCGGATGGGCGTTCAACGCGTCCTCCACGGTACGCGAATAGACATTTGTCGAGGTCAAGCCAGTGACGATCATGTCTTTTACACGATCGACAAGATAGAGATAGCCCTCGCTGTCTATGTAACCGACATCGCCAGTGCGCAACCAACCGTCCACCAACGTTTGCGCGGTGAGCTCCGGCTGACCCCAATATCCCGAGGTCATCAGCCTGGCCGACGCCCACACCTCACCGACTTCGCCCGGCCCGAGTGGCTTGCCGTGCTCGTCGCGAACCTCCGCTCGTGACGGCGAGTAAGGACGCCCACACGAAGCGAGTCGTTCCGGATGCGCCGGATCGTGTTGCGCAGTGGGATATGCGGCAATCAACGTCGCCTCGCTCATGCCGTAAACCGGGAGCAGGACCGGGCCGAATCGCTCCATCGCCTGCGCCAACCTCGACGGCGCAATCGCACTGCCCGCGCAGGACAACATGACGAGGCTGCTGGTGTCCGTTGTGGACAGATCAGGATGATCGAGTACCTGATAGAGCATCGGCGGCGGCAAAGTCGCCACCGTAATCCTTTCCCGCTGCACCGTGGCCAGGAAGTTCGCGGCGTCAAACCGATCGTGCTGCACCAACAGACCACCGGAGAAGAGTGTGATCATCGCGGCGGCTTGCGAGCTGGAGTGCCAGAAGCCCGCTACAGCTAGCTGACGCAACCGCCCGCCACCTGCTTCGAGCTGCCGTTCCGCAGCAGTGAGCACATTCAGAAAGAACTCATGCCGATGGTGTACCAGCTTCGGCCTGCCCGTGGTCCCACCGGTTTGAAACAGCGACTGCGGCTCCTGAGCCACCACCGGTACCACAAAGTCCTCGGACGGCTCCTCGCACACCTGCGCCAAGCAAAACACGGGAAGCTCAGGAATGCTCTGCGCTAGTTGCTCGCCAAGCTCCGCATGCGGCCGAGCGTCATAGAGGAGCGCGTCAACGTCAGCCATACCAAGGTATTCGGCGCAGAGCTTCGCCGGCGCATTGGGTGCGATCCACACCGAACGGCAGCCCAACAGGTGCAGGGCGAATTGGACGAGCACGGATTCGGGCGGATTCCCCGCCAACACCGCGACCGCGCCACCGGGGCGAATGCCTTGCCGCACAAGGACTGCGGACATCGCCCGCACGCCGGAGACCACCTCGGCATAGCTGAGCCGCCGATCCCCATGCACGATCGCCTCGGCGTCGCCATAGCCCTCGAACAACTCCAGCCCGCGCCGTACGTAGTTCACCGCGTCAGCGTAATGCCGCACCCAACCCACCACGGCGGAGGCTCTTGCGGTGGCATGGTCAAATGGCAGCGTGCCCGATGACATCGAACAACGGCTGGCCACGGCCGCCGAAGCGCTTCGTGAGTATGAGGTGGCCGTGCAGCAGTGTGCGGAGCTGCGCGCTCGAACGGACGAGATGACAACGCAGCTCGAAGCGCTTCGCGCCCAGCACATTCATGAGCAGAAGGACGTCGAGCGGCTGGAAGGCCTTTCGCTGACTCGGATCCTCGCCACCCTGCGGGGTGCACGCGATGACGCGTTGGCGCGTGAACGCGCGGAGGCTGACGCCGTGAGCTATCGCGTTGCCGAGGCCGAGGCGCGGCTCGAGGTGATGCGGCGGGAGCATGACGTTTCCCAGATCCGCCTGAGCCAACTCTCCGCTGCTCCTGTCATATACACCGCTGCCCTGCAAGAGAAGGAGCGACACCTAACCGCCCTTGGCGGTGCACTCGGCGAAAGGTTGCTCGAGCTGGCCGAAGAACGGGGAAGGTTGACCGGCGACCTGCGTGAGGTGGCCGAGGCCTTGCGGGCCGCGAGCAGCGCGCAGGAAGCACTGTCGGCGGTCGGAAATACCCTCGACAGCGCCTCCAACTGGTCGACCTACGACACGTTCTTTGGTGGCGGTGTGATCAGCAGCGCGGTCAAACACTCCCGGCTCGATGAGGCGGCTCAGGCGGCCGCCCACGCCGACCAACAACTCTCCGTGCTTCGGACCGAGCTCGCGGATGTCGATGGAGAAGGACTGAAAGCTTCCCGGCCGGCTGTCGACGGTCTCACCCGGTTTGTTGATGTCTGGTTCGACAACATCTTCACCGACCTCGCCGTGGGAGATCAAATCAAGCAGGCTCAGCAGAACATCGACCGGTCAACGCAGATGGTGACAGAGGTACAACGAAGGCTGGAACTACGGGCCACTCAAGGGCAGGCAAGACTGGCTGCGATCGAGATTGAGCGTCGCAACATAGCCACGTAATATTTACGTATTACAATATTGACCAGGTCCTTTTCGGTGTGAGCGGTTTGTGTTGTACCGACCGTGGCGTCCAATTGGCGCTCACCGACTCGATGGATCACGTGCCTGGGCGGCGACCAAATATCTTGACGGGGGTACCGACTTTGATGGTCTCCCAGTAGGCAACCGCATCAGAGTGCAGCAGGTTGACGCAGCCGTGTGAGCCGTTCGACATGTCGTGGATGTAGGTCGTCGTCTCGTGGAATCCGTTGTTGTCCATGATTCGCTGCCAATAGTGCAGGTACACCTTGAAGCTTTCGGTCCAGTTGCTGCGTTGCCGCTCAATAATCTTGAAGCTGCCCGAAGGTGTGGGCGCACCCATGCCATCGGGGTGGTCAAATCCGGTCCTGGTGACAGTCGGCCCGTGGATTACCTTGCCATCCTTCATGAGCCACGTCGTCTGATGAGTTAGGTCGATACACGCCGTCAACGCGGACCCGGCGTTGCACTGAGCCGGATCGCTTGCCCGCAAACGCTTTGCGACGTCGTGTGTCGCCGGTCCGGGGTTGCCGTCCACCGGCCGCAGCCCGAATCGTTCCTGGAACTTCTTGATGGCAGCACAGTCGGCATCGGACTGCTGCCCATCCACCTTGACCGTGCCGAAGCCGCCCATCGCCGCGAGCATCTGCTCCACCTCGAGCTGGAACTTGCCCTGCCCGCCGCACACGGGCTTCGCCGGTGGCTTTGACGTGTTCGTGCTGCTGGGCGTGGCAGTCGGTGTCTCCTTGCCAGGTGGCGTTTCCGCTGGCGTTGTCGGTGTCACCACGACACCTCCGGACGGCGACCCCGCCGCATCATTGCCCGGGCCGCTGACCGTGGGCTTGCATGCGGCAGCCCCTATCACCAGCGCGATTGCCCCCACGCCAAGCACCAAACGCTTCATCATTTTCCTCCCCGCAGACGTTCTGTCGCACGCGCGCTACTTGCGCCTGCGCAACACACACGGTTGACGGCACGTCCTGGTTGCAGCTGTCGCCAACCTGACACAGCTACGCGTCGGCCTGCTCCTCCTTGGTGGGACGGTAGAAGTACACATACAGGACGAAGCCGGTGGCCAGCATGGTGAGGACGATTACGGAGATTATCGGCTGGCCATAGTCGTCGGCATGGCGCACGTTTGAGCAAGGCCCGTTCTTCGGATGGTGGATGACGATGGTATCGCCAACCTCAAGTGCTGGTTTGCTTAAGGAGGACCATCTCAAGCTCACGGTGCACTCGATGCCTTCGCCGGTGACGTACCGGATTTCATAGCGATCGGACGGTTGCACCTCCACGATCGTGGCGCTCGCGTTGCTTCCTCGCGCGTCCTCTATTAGGTAGGAGCCGCATAGGTAAAGGGTCACCACAACGACTGCGATGTAGAGGATGAGCACCAACCGCTTGGTCCTCCACGATTCCGGCATCGGCCCATGGTGCCATCCGCTGCCTAGCGATAGCTCCAATTGTCCTCTGGCGGTATCGGACTCCAGCTATCCGGGTCGTCTGCGGTATTCCGACCGCGCCAACGCGAAACGCTGAAGACCGACATGAGCAGCAGGCCACCGGCGAACGCCAACACCCCACTGGTCAACGGGCTCGCCAGGTTGATGAGGAAGTGATTGACCTTCCATGTGGTGGTGAAGATGTCCAGCGCCCGGGCTTGATCCAGGTACATGTAGACGGACGCACCGACGAAGACAAGGCCGGCAAACATCGCGCCTAGCGGAGAGGTACGGAGGCTAGCGATCAGGCCGGCCACCAGCCCCACTCCCACCAGAACCATAAGTCCGACAATGAGGTCCTTTGGGGTGCTATTTCCGGCGGGGATTCCATTTTGGATAGCGCCCTGGCCCATGGCGACCAGAACCCACACGAAGGGCGCGACAACAATTCCGGTGACGAGACTCAAAACGTGACGCATGCCGTCGCACGTTACCGTGAATCAGCCATTCACCCCAGCCGAGCCAACTTTTGCCCTGGTACCTGGCCCGAGTGCGACGGCTGCTCAGCTTCTGGTGAACGTGACACATAGGAAGTTTCGGTCGACGCTGCTCACAATGTACCCCGCTGGCATCCATCCATACTTGCTTTGGCTATGGGTGCTGGTCGGCTCGTCCTCGTTGCGCCACCACACATCATGGCGTCGAGCGCTAGGCGGTAACTTCCGGCCCAGAATCCGCTCAACCTCACTGAAATCGAGGCTTACCGTCTCACGGCCGCACGCTGAAAACCATACGCTCAAAGGGGTGTAGACGCTGGCCATGTGCATACCCTTCCACTTCTGCGGGTGCTGCTCATCGTCCGATCGGCGGTTTCCCAAGCACGCCTCTTGTTAGACAGGATCAATCCGGGCAAGGAATCTCCAATCGCATTGGAGAGACCTGGATCAGCCACATGCATGCCGAAGGGAATCCACGATGCCGCTGTTTGAGGTTGCCGACAATGGGCTGCATCGGCATGAAGCCACAAGCTTCGCCGAGCTTGGCCTTTATGAGAGGGCCAATCTTCAGCGGCTACTTCGCGAGCAGCCCTCCGCTCTCGGTGAAGATCTACTGATAATCGCCGAGGAGTTCGGCCAATGGGAAGACTCCCGGCGCCGGATCGATCTGCTGGCCTTGGACCGCGACGCACATCTCGTCGTCATCGAGCTGAAACGCACCGATGACGGTGGCCACATGGAGCTACAAGCGCTGCGATACGCAGCCATGGTGTCCGCCATGACCTTTGACGAGGTTGCCGCTACCTACCAAAGGCACCGGGCACTTTTCAGCGGTGGGAACGAGCTGACAGACGCGCGTGCCGAGTTGGCCGACTTCTTAGGTCTAGGGGAAGACCCGGACGAAGCCACCATCTCCACCGACGTCCGCATCATCTTGGTGTCAGCGGACTTCGGCCGCGAGATCACGACTGCGGTGCTATGGCTCAACCGCTTCGATGGCATGGACATCCGTTGCATACGACTGTCGCCCTATCACCTCCAGGGCACCGTATTCCTGGACATTCAGCAGGTCATACCGCTGCCCGAAGCGGCTGACTATCAAGTGCGCCTGCGGAGAAAAGACGTTGCACGCGAACGCAGCACGCACACCGACAACAGGGATTTTACCCGGTACCACGTCATCGCTGGCGGCCGCGAATTGCCAGACGAGAACAAACGCAACGCTGTCCGAACCATGATCACCGAACTTGGTAAAGCAGGCGTTCCGTACGAAAACATCCGCACGCTATTGCCGAACCGCGCGCTACGGTCCCTCACCGGCCTACTCACAGACAAGGACACCATTCGAGAAGCGCTCGCCGTGGCTTATCCGGGAACCGACCTCGACCGATGGTTTAGCGAACATCCACTTCTCGATAAGGCCAATGACAAAACCTACGTCGTCTTCAAAATGTGGGGCCGCAACACCGAATACACCCTCCAAAAGTTGTCGGAAGCTTTCCCGGAGGCAGGTGTCAGCTTCCGTGCAGCGAACTAGAAATGGCTTTGCCGTCCGACCGCCGGCTATGGGACTCAGTCCGCTCGCGAGACGGGGCGCTGGTTGTACTTGTCCATCGTGGCTTTGTTAGTGGACGCGTCCTGGAAGACCAGCTCCCAGGGCCCGGTGTTGACATCCATCTCCGTGCCGAAGCCGACCCACTTGCCTGTCATTCGACGTCCAGTCGGCTCCACAAGCATTTGGATCGCGCCGTAGTAGCGGGCTCCCTTGTAGTAGCCGTCCGTGGCTGTCTGCTCCACCCACGTTCCAGTAACGACATTGCCTTCCGCGGTCAGTTCCATCGTCAGCGGCGAGTCGGATGATCCCGGCAGGCTGCGCACCGTCAACCTATTGCCGTGTTGGAGTATCACGACGTAGTGCAGGCCGACGAACGAAGCGCCTCGGCCGCTGGAGAAGTATTCGTACCGGCTCAGCCAAATCCCGGAGTAGTCGCCCCTCGCGGCACCTGTCATGCCTTGCGGCGCAAGCACTTGCGTTGCCGAGTCCGCGACGTCGTGACCCCCTTGGCCGTCCTCGGTGACTGGCGCCGACGGCACGCTGATGCTGAACCCGAGGGAACTGATCGGCAGACCTGTGACCATCTCCAGAACACGGGCCATGCGCGGATGCGGCGCGCCCACCTGACCGGACTCCCACCGCTGCACCATTCGTTTGCTTGCTTCGTTTGGCACGCCTGCTTTTGCGCCGGCCTCGCGCAGAGCCCGAGCCAGATCGTCTTGGCTCATCAGCAGCCCCATACGGACAGCCCGCAACGTCGCATTCGGTGTGGTGGTCACCGCATCAGAGTACCCGTCAATGACGCCGAAATGACGCCCCGCGCGGCACTGAAAAGACGCCGGGCTGGACGCCGCCGAGTCCATCCATGGACTCCTATGGTCGCTTCCAAGGCGCTCCTGGTTAGGAGCGCCAGGGAGCCAGGTCCACTATGCCCTGTCCTGGCTCCCGTCCAATGTCGATTGAGCGGGAGACGGCCAGGGATGACCGCTGTGGTAATCGTTCTGGAACTGGCGGTCGCGTCCCGCCGCGCTCAAGCAGTCGACGTTGCGATCCAGCGGCTGCGCGCCGCCAATATGCAGCAGTGGGACAGCACTGACGAGACCGTGCAGCGTTTGCTCGACGGCCTCCGCGGTATGGGCGCGCCAGCAACACAAGGCGTTGACCCGGCGGAATGAACGCCGATGTACCGTCACCTGGTGTCTCGTTCAAAACATCTGATCAACTGGGTACTTGTCGTCGTCGGCTTTGTAGCGCTGATCGCCTTGTTTATTGGCTTCCGTCACGATGCCGCGCTCGTTGGCGCGCTATCTGCCGCAGGAGCCGTGGCAGCGGCCGCATTCGCAGCCGTCGCCGCATTGGGCTCTATGCGCGCCGCAGCTGAGAGCAGCGCCACCGCGAAGCGGGCTCGTGAGGCAGTGGCGCGGTCGGTGCGACCGCAACTTCAGCCCAGCGTGGTCCGCGAAGACGGCAAGCTGCTCGGCAAGGTTCAATGTGGTGAAGGCCGCAGTGCAATCGACGTGACCGTGGCCTGGATGTTGGCAAACGATGAAACCATAACGGACCAAGTAGCCCGTCTGGAGCCATCGCGCGCCGATCGTCCCGCCGACACGGCCAACTCCCTGGTGGTGGATCTTAACTTGCCCGACGCCACGAACGAGTGGGAAGGGATCAAGATGGTCTGGATCGAATACTGGGACGCCAGTCGAGTTGGGCACTGGCAGGACACTTGGCTGCTTGGCACCGAGCCACACGATCAAGGCCGCCTCCAGCAGACCGAGTCGCGACTCGTCGACTAGCGCTCCACGCGGTAGCGCAGGTGAGTGACGTTGGGCGCATCGACGACTCGCGTCTTCGTCAGCCGTAATTGCGCACCCGAGCGGTCGAAGAGTGGGACCCCGTCCCCCAGCAACACTGGCACAACATGGAGTTGTACTTCATCGACGAGATTCTCGGCAAGGCATTGCCGGGCGATGTCGGCGCCGCCACCAATCGTGGCGTAGCGGTCACCCGCTGCCTTCCGCGCCAGCTCGATCGCCGCCCCGACGCCGTCGGTGACGAAGTTGAAGTCCACGGCACGGGCCACTGGCGCCGGTGGCCGGTGAGTCACCACGAAATGTGGGACGAGATAAGGGGTGTCATCCCAGCCGCCCGCATCTTCACCTGTACCGAAGGCACCTCGGCCAATGATGATCGCCCCTGTCGTAGCCACCAGCTCGTCGACAATCGGCCGGCTTAGGTCCGACGGCTCGAAGTACCAGTCGTAGAGCCCGCCATCCGCCCCGCCCTGCCCGCATATCAACCCGTCAAGCGAGATCGCCATATCGAGCAACACTTTGGCCATCTCAAAAGCCTAGTGGCACAGGGCGATGAGTTCTGGGTACCTGAGCAGTCTTACCTACATGACGACGATTCAACCGATGATCTCAACGACCGACCTCGATCGCCTGCTCGGCTTCTACCAGGAGGTATTAGGCGCGACGGAGTTTCAACGGGTACCCGAGGAGGGGCCAGTGTTTTTCGTAGGCCTCAAGGTGGGCGACTCGGAGCTCGGCTTGGTCGTGAACGATAGGGCCACACCGGGTGAGCAGCGGATTCTGCTCAGCGTGGAAGTGCCGGACGTGGACGGTCTGCTGGCGAAAGTGGAAGCGGCCGGGGGCAAAGTGCTCGGCTCGCCGAACGACATGCCGTGGGGCCAGCGCGTTGCCCACGTCACCGACCCGGACGGCAACACGGTCAACCTGACCAAGTGGATCGCGGCCGGCTAGCCGCAGGTACAGCTGTCACCTGAGCATCCTGCGGCATGAGCCGGGCGGCGTGTCGCCCACCACCACACCAACGCGGTCAGTCCTGCCAGCGCCACGGCGGCGCCTGGCAGGACTTGGCCGAGAAACGCCCAACCGGCGCCACCGAGGATGCCAGCGGCCAGCAGAAGCGGGATGGCGCAACATAACGCACATGCCACGCCGGTCAGGCCGCCAAGGCTGCCGGGAAGAAGGCGGCGCAGTTTGGTGATCACAGGTGGGCTCCTCGGTCGAGTTCGGCGAAGGGTAATGGGCAGCATTCGCTTGCGGCGCAGGCGGTCAGGTCGTCACAACCGGCATCGATCGCCGCACGGAAGGTGCCGGCTATCACCTGCAGGTCGGCGATCTTCGTCTCGATCTCGGTGAGCTTCATCTGGGCGCGCTTCTGCAGGCCGCCGTCGGGCCGGCGGCCGTGCCGATGGGTACCCAGGTCGACGAGCTCGGCGACCTCATCGAGCGTGAACCCAAGCCGCTGCGCCGTTTTGATCACCCGCAAGATCGTGAGCGCTTCGGCCGGATAGAGCCGATGCCCACCTGGACTGCGTCGCGGCTCAGCAAGGAGTCCACGGCGTTCGTAGTAGCGCAGCGTCTGCTGATTGACGCCGGCCGCTTCCGCGAGCTCACCGCTTCGCAAGCCGGCCGTCATCGCGGCGCTGCCCTGTGGATCGCCCGATCGGCCAACGCGTCAAGCACATCAACATGTTCGGGCGGTACTTCGATGTCGAACACGACCGTCGTGGCATCGGGAGCGGTCACCGCGAACGAGAAGAACGCGCAGCACTCGTTCTCGCGCGCGGCAAGGTCCTCAACCTTCGCCTGCAATCCGTCGGGGCCCGACAGCGTCAGGCGCAGGTGCGTCTGGCTGAGCCGAGCACTATCTCGCACAGCCGTGGCAAACAGATCGTCGAATTCGGCCAGCCGCAACGGCTGCTGCGCCGTGGGCAAGGTGCACGCATCAGGTACCCATGTCATATCTTCAAGATAAACCTGTACCTAGGTACCGGATGCAAGCCTCAACTGAACCAGTCCCCCCAAACAGGGGACTGGTGGAGGCTGGACGATGCGGCTAATCTGCTGGACAACCCGAGTGGCTCCCCCCGTGGCCACTCGGGTTCTTCTTTGCCTAACGGATCTCAATAGCGAGACGGGAAGTTGCCGCCAAAGACCTGGTCCAGGTAGTAGAAGACCTCGGCCATGTCCTCCTTGTGGAAGGCCTCCGTCGCCTTCCGTGCCCGGTTGGAACTGCGGCGAAGCTTCGAGACGGCTTCCTCGTGCGTGGCAGTGCTTGAGCACGCATCGAACTGGCCCGCGACCGTCTTTGGATCCTTCATCGGAGCAAGGCTGATCTGATCCAGCTTCCGGAGTAGCCCGCAGATATCCCAAAGCGGAATGTGCGTCTCTTCGCCACTCATGTACTCCGCGGCCCTCATCTCCAGATAGAAGGAGGAGACGGGCACCTCGTTGTAGTACTTCCACGCTTTGGCCAGCCGGGCAAGCTTCTTCGCCCCGCCCGAGATCTTGCCGACAGCGTTTATCTCGTCGACGTAACTCAAATGGGCCTCGGGCGCAGACTCCATCCACCCTGTCACGGGCCCCGGAATCTCATAGACATGGACGTTGTCGTCGCTGCGCCCCGCGGAGAAGGCCGGAATGAGTTTCCAGGCCTCGTCCCCATTCGCGAATTCGACCACCACAGCGGGTCTGCTTACCCGCACCCTGGTGCTCGGAAAGCTCGCCGTGAGCGCGTGCTTGACCCACTCCAGCGCCGTATCCGAAGACCCCGGTTTCGCCCCCTTGATGCTTACCAGCAGGGCCACCGCACAATGCTTGCGAATCCCGGTGCCATTGCCGAAGGCACCGATCTGGAAAAACCGACCAACATCAATCGAGCTTTTGAGCGCCGTCTCCACACCTTCTCGATGCTGCGCTCGAGCCTGGCGCTCCGAGTCAGGCGGGGCCAACCGCGTGAGAAACTCGTCGAACGCCTGCGTTACGGTGCGCGCCATGCCAGCTCCATCGACTCTTAACTCTGTGGTCCAACTCGACGAGCTTACGACGATGGCGTCACCTTGCGGGAAGTGGTTGGAACTTGTGCCCAAGCGCCTCGGACAGTCCAACGAAGACACGAGTCGCCGGAGATGAGCACGGGATGTCGGTCGGAGTGTCGGTGAGCGTTGGCGATTCGGTGCAGTCACCCGAGGCGATGTCGCTGTTCACCAGCACGACGACCGACGTGTCCTTGGTGGTGTCGTAGTAGAGCGTGGTGTTGAAACCGGGAAGTTCCCCGGTGTGTCCCACCCATCCGTCAGTGCACCCGATGGCGATCCCGTAGCCGGCCGGCGACGGGAACGAGTTGAGCCGTTGGGTCTGAGTTGCCGGTGACACGAGCCCTTGCCCGGTACCAAGTGCACGGTTGTAGGTCAGCATGTCTTTCAGATTGGAAATCATGCCGCCTGCCGTCCACCCGAACGAAGGGCTCCAGTTGGTGGCATTGAGCGGGGTGCCCGGCGTACTGCTGCCCTGCAACGTGTATCCCTGAGGATGCGGCTGCGGGATGGCTGGCGAGACATCAGGCAAAGTGGTGTCGCTTAGGCCCAGCGGTCCGGCGATCTGCTTTTGCAGCGTGTCCTGGACCGGCTGCCCGGTTACCGTTTCGATTACCTTGCCCAGCAGAATGGTGTTGGTGTTGGAGTAGTTGAACATCGCGCCCGGCTCGAATATCGGCGATGCGGACACACCGTAGGCAATCAGTTGGTCCGGCGTGAACACAGTCTCGGGAGCACCGAAGTACTTCTCCAGGAACGCCTCGGTGTAGTAGCTCGCGATTCCACTGGTCATGTTGGCAAGCTGTTCGAGGGTGATCCTCTCCCCATTGGGAATGCTCGGGTAGTACTTCTCGATCGGGTCGCTGAGCGAGAGCTTTCCTTCTTGCGCCAGCTGCATGATCAGAGTACCGGTGAAGGTTTTGGTGACCGACCCGATCCGCATGTGCATGTCGGTGGTCATCGGCGATTGGGTTGCCGGGTCGGCGAATCCGTAAGCCGCGGTCCATGTTCCTTCGGGCGTGCGCACCCCCACGATTGCACCCGGAGCGGCGGCCTGCGTGAACGATGCCTGTGCCGCAGCGTCCAGTGTGGACACCAACGCGGCCGGGAGTTCAGCCGAGGTTGACGCAGCGGTCTGGGCTTTGCCAACCACCTCGGCGACATTGGCAACACATGAAGCTGCCGCCGGGGTCGCAGATGGCGACTCAGTGGCGACTGCCGAAATCGATGTGACGGGCGACGAACCGCAACCCGCTACAACAAAGCAAATCGGTGCTGCAAAAGCCAATATGTGTTGTACCCGCATGCAAGCACCATATGAATCAAGGCCGGGTTGGCGCGGGCGAACAGACGAACGCCTCACGATTGGTCAGCGAGAAAACCGACACGCTGCTCGCCGGGGCCCAATTCACGCACAAAGTCCGGCCACGCACGCGTGCGTGGCCGGTACCAAGTAGGCATCGCTACAGGTCGGTGGCGATGATTCTGTCGATGTTCCGTTCGGCGAGCGCAGTGATGGTGACGAACGGGTTAACGCTCGTGTTACCGGGGATCAGCGCGCCATCGATGACATACAGGCCGGGATGGCCGTGAAGGCGGCCGTAGTTGTCAGTGGCCTTGTTCAATACCGCGCCACCGAGCGGGTGGTAAGTCAGGTGGTCGCCCCAGACCTTGTTGCCGCCGAAGAGGTCGCTCCGGTAGATCGTCCACTCCTTGGCGTTGATCTTGTCGAAGATGCTCTTGGCCATGTTGATGGACGGCTGCTTCCATGCGGTCTGCCAGTTCAAGTCGACTCTGCCCGTCGTGGCGTTCCAGGAGAACTGGGCCCGGTTGGGGTTCTTGGTGATTGACAAATAGAACGAGGCGTAGGTTTCGATCCCGGTGGGCAGCGGTGCCACCTCGGCGAACACGCCACCCGCGGCCCAGTTGTCGATGCCGCTGCAGGGAATCGACGACTGGTTCGCGCCGGTCGCGTCCCACATGTGGTTGGCGCGCCCGCACATGACGTTCCCGTTGTCGCCCCAGCCCTTGCCGATCTCGCCGTTGAGATTGGGCAGCGCGCCGGTGGCCTTCAGCTTGGTCAGCAGCTTGCTGGTGCCGACACTGCCGGCCGCGAAGAACACCTTGTCCGCGATCACGGTCTTGGTTACGACGGTGCCACCGGTGGTGTTGAGCTGGTTGATGACCACCGTGTAGCCGCCGCCGGCCGCCGGAGTAACCGAGGTGACCTGGTGCAGCGGGGAGATGGTGACTCGGCCGGTTGCCCTGGCCTGAGCGATGTAGGTCTGCTGCAGAGACTTCTTGCCGGCGTTGTTGCCGTAGAGGATCTCGCCGGCCAGCGCGGACTTGGGGGCTGTTCCAGCGGCTTCGCGCTTCATGTAGTCCCAGTCGTACACGTCGGGCACGAACACGAACGGGAAGCCGGAGCGCTGGGCGTGTTTACGGCCCACCCGGGAGTACTGATACCACTCGGTGGTGTCGAACCACGCGGGATCGATGACGCTGACCCCGAGCCCGGCGTTGGCGCGCGGATAGTAGGTGTTGTACATCTCATCGGCGTTCACCGATGGGAGGACCGCGGCGAAGTTCTCCCGCTTCGGGGTAACCGCCATGCCTCCGTTGACCAGCGAACCGCCGCCCACGCCCCGGCCCTGGTAGACGGTGATGCCGCCGAACTCCTCGGCGTCCAGGATCCCGGTGTAGCGAGGGATGTCCCTGTCGATCGGGAAGCCGAGGAAGTTGCTGATGGGCTGCTTGGTCCTGGTGCGCAGCCAATAGGAGCGGTAGTCCGGGTTCGTGGTGTTACAGAAAATCTTGCCGTCCGAACCCGGGGTGTCCCAGGCCATTCCCATCTCGACCATGTGCACGGAGACGCCCGCTTGGGCGAGACGTAGAGCGGCAACGGCGCCGCCATAACCGGTGCCGATCACCAGCACAGGGACATTGGCTCCATTCTCGATTGGAGCCGCAGCAGGGACGGCTGCTGCCTGGGCTGTGGCGGCGAGACCCGCATGGGCCACGACACCCAATCCCAAGATAGAACTGGTTCCAGCAATGAATCTACGACGCGACACGCCCTTGGACCCATTACCCTGCACAGTGGGATCACTCATGTGGCGTTCCTCACTCTCGGCGTAAGTAGAACAAGTTCTATATGTTGCGGGCACGTTAAATCAATACCTACTCGCGGGTAATTTTCTGGCCAGATCGCGGCAAGAAGTTGACGGCAAGCTCGTCCTTTATGGACACAAAAAGGCCGGGGAGCCGCGAAGCTCACCCGGCCTGGTTAGAGGCGTAGTCCTATCTGGACGAAGGCAGCACGCACTGGGTGTCGAGGCCAAGTACGTGGTTGAGGCGTCCGAACGCCAGCCACGAGCCGATGCTCATGCTCAGCTCGACGATCTCGAGTTGGCTGTAGTGCGCGGTCATCCGCTTCCAGAACTCGTCGTCCAGACCGTGGTGATCCAGGGCGTACCGCTCGGCGTACTCGGCCGCCATCCGAGTGCGGTCGTCGAAGGCATCGGTGGTGCGCCATTGGGCCACCGCGTCTTGGAACTCTTCTTCGACCTTCTGCCCGTCTCGTTCGGTACGCCAGTCAAGGCAGAACAGGCACCCGTTGATCTGCGCGATCCGCAGCCGTGCGGCCTCGAACTCGCGAAGCCCGAGCGTCGAATACTCGTACACCGACAGCGAGAAGGCGGCGGCCGAGACGCCGATACCGGGAACCATCTCGCCCCACACGTAGGCGATGGCGTCCTTGCCCTCGGGGATGTCGATATTCATGGTTGTTTCCTTCCGAGTTTGCCGACTGCGGGGCGAAGTGGGATGTCAAGCGCGTCGTAGAGCCCGGGTTCCGCGGCCACGAGCCAGTCGATGGCGCTGACCAGCCGGCCGACCGCGGTGGCGTTCCCGCCCGCGGACCGGTTGCCACCCTCGTCGGTGGCCTCGACTGTGACTTCAATACGCGGGCGGCCCTCGATGATCACCCGGTGGGCTCCAACGCCGTCAGGCGGCGTGGGCCAATCCGGTGCGCAGGACGCGTGGATGCGGGTCACGTGCTCGATCACGATGCGGGGCTCACCCTCGACGATGCCCTGCACCTCGAATCGGATTGCACCCTGAGTACCGGCCTCAAATTCGCCCATCGTCGTGGTGCTCACCGTGGCGTCAAGCGGACGCCGGTCCACGGTTTCGCGCACCTCGTCGAGCTCGACGCCCAAGGCCCTGGCCATCAGGCGAACCTGCCCGCCCCACACCATGGTCGGGATCATCGGCGCGAGCATCGGCGGCTCGTAGTCCATCGGCTGGCCCATGCCGACCAGCCACCGCACCGAATCCTCCTGGTCGTATGTGGAGTAGTCGAAGATCTCCTGGCAGCGGATCACGTCCACGGTCGTGCCAAGTCCGCTGATCAGCAGCGGCAGCACGTCATTGCCCCAGCCGGGGTCGACACCGGAGACGAATAGCGAGCCGCCGCCCTCCGCGATCGCCGCCAAGACCGGCTCCCGCAACTCCGACGGAGCGTTGAGCTGGTCGTAGAGCGCATAGATCGACGGTGTGACGACCACTGCCCCTGCCCGGATCGCCCGGACGATGTCCGCTAGGGCGTCGTCAGCGCGGATGTCCCCGGACGCCGCGTAGACCACGGCGTTGGGCCTGGTGGCCAGGACTGCATCGATGTCGTCGGTCGCCGCCACGCCGAGCTCGCGACCGAGCCCGCCGAGATCGCCCGCGTCGCGGCCAACCTTGTCG
>DPJL01000254.1:38040-46035 GCA_003543035.1 Micromonosporaceae bacterium
GGTTGTTCACCAGCACTGAAACGAGTTCCAACTCCGGATGGGCCTCAACGGCACGGATGGCCGCCCGGCCTACGTTGCCGGTACCCCAGACAACCGTGGAAATCATGGCTGCACCGTAGCAAGAGTTCGACAAAATTAGAACACGTTACAAAACAGGTGACCCTTGCGGGTCACCTGGCCTACCACCACCACTGCTGATTGGCTCCGCCGTAGCAGTCGTACTGCCCCACCGGGGCAAAGTTGTGGGTGGCGTAATAGAGGACCTCAAGACACTTGCCGCTGTGCCGATTGGCGATCAATCCGTTGGAGCGGTTGAAGTACCACTGCTGGTTCGCTCCGCCATAGCAGTCGTACTGCCCCACCGGGGCAAAGTTGGCGGTGCTGTAGTAGAGCACCTCGAGGCACTTGCCGCTGTTGACGTTCTGGATCAGACCGGTGGTGGTGCTGTAGTTCCATTGCTCGATCGGCCCGCCGTAGCAGTCGTACTGCCCGGCCTGTGCGAAGTTGGCCGTTGAGCCATAGGGGATTTCCAGGCATTTTCCGCTGTACCGATTCTGGAACAGCCTGTAGTAGCCAACCTCGGCGAAAGCCGGGGCGGGCACTGCGACGACAGCTAACACGGCCACCGTTACGGCGGCCAGAAAACCCTTGATACGCATGCGCTGAGAGTGCAAACGATATCGGGGCTCAGCCATTCTGAGTCGACGATCCGACATCCATCGGCGTTGATGGGCTGGAGACTTGTCCGGTACCCAACTGATGGGTTTGGAACTTGCACCGAGTGTGCGAATTTCGAGCTATGGAAAGCCGTCGCCTTCTGGCCGGCGTTGTCGCGGTGCTGACCCTGGCCGTGATGCCCGCCTGCACCAAAGAGGACATCGAAAAAATCGTCGCCACCTGCCCCAGCAACCCCGCGGATTCCGGAGGCATCAACTGGACTCCGGACATCGGGCGCCCCGTGTTCTGGGGTGTCCAGGATCTGACTGTGGCGGCCGGTGCCCCGCGAGACATGCAGATCTTCTACCCGACCGTCGAAGGCTCCACCAATGCGCCGCCGATCCTCAAAGTCTGCGTCACCCGTTGGCCCGTGGTGCTTTTCCTGCACGGCGACCCGCCTGCCGGTGTGTCCAATGTGGGCTATCACAAGAAGTGGTTCCGCTTTGCCATCAGCTTGGCCCGCAGCGGATTCGTCGTCATCGTGCCGAGCCACGACGCCAACATCCCGTCGGATCCCGACGTCACCAAAGCCATGGCAGACCTCAACTTTGTCCGCAACCAGTGGTCGAACTCGGCCTGGGTAGCCAAACAGCCGGAACTCACGGCTGTTGCCGGGCACTCCTTCGGCGCTCTCACGGCTGCCAAGGTGGCCGGTTCCCATCCAGAGTTCGGCGCCTTCGTCAGCCTCGGTGGGGGCTTCTCTGAGCTTCCCGATCCGCGGTCAACCTTTGAAGCCTTGCGCATGCCGAGCTTCTTCATGTGGGCCAAGGGATTGGGGTTCGAAGACCTGGACGCGGGCACGGCCGGCGGACAGTGGAATCCCTTGCAAATCAACAAGTACGCGGCTGTTTATGAAGGCAAGCATTTCGACTACCTTCGCCCGCAAGACAGCGGCACCGCGGAACGTGGGCCATGCGACCAGATCGCAGGCGCCTCAGGCGATCTTGCCGCGCTGTTCATCGCTCGCAACATCAGGGTGCCGTTGTCACCTATCCAGGTATCCGTGGACCTGAAGCCGCCGCAGGTGCAGCTGACCCAGCAACAGGAGTTCTTTGCGGGCAGCCATCTTGAGGCCGTTCAGGCAATTGCGAGCCGTCCCGCGTGCAAGATGGACATGCGCTGGAAGGTGGATGGCGTCACCGGCAACCGGAAAGTTGGAAGCTGACACGCTGTGATTGATCTAGAGGATGTGCCGCCGGATCGCCGGCAAGCGATCCGACGGCCCTTCACAGATTTGGGCGGAGGTCAGGCCGGGTAACGGTCGATCACGTCGAGGTTGAGGAATCGCGGTGGTGCGGTCGCGAGGTTCTGCATGGCGGCCGCGAAGGCCTGAACCTGCGGGTCGTCGTTGCTGGCCTCAGCATCGGCGTAGGTCGGGAACTCCACGATGGTGACGTAGGAGTTGGCCTTGTCGCGGTCCTTGCCGCGCACGAGCGTCGTGAACCTGGGCGCCGTGCCGGACGCCTCGGACTCGCTGCGCATTTGGTCCGCGAGCGCCTGGACGGCATCGGGCTGGTCGGTCTGGTACTCGATGATCTGAATGAATGCCATGTGTACCACGCTATTACCCGGTGCAGTGCTGGATGCCCGGCGACACGAAGTCTGACCGTCAGAGTGTGTACATCAGGTGCAGCGTCATTCCGGCGTCGGCGTGCGGCAGATTGTGGCAGTGGTTGGCCCACATTCCGGAATTGTCGGCTGAGAACGCCACCTCCCAGACGTCGCCGGGGCGAACGTCGAAGGAGTCCAGCCACAATGGACTCCCGGTCGCCGGCTTTCCGTTGCGGGACAACACGAGGACGTGGTGGCCGTGCAGATGCCACGGATGCACCACCAGTGATCGGTTCACGATCGTGAGCTTGACGATGTCGCCGAGCCGTACGACCTGAGGCGGGATGTCGGGATCGGCCGCGCCGTTGACGGTGTGGGCGTACCGCGGGAGCAGTCCGTGCAGGTCGATGCCGCGGTCGAGCACGAGGGTGAATTCTTTGTCGAATCTGGACCACGGCACCGGAGAACTGACGCCGTAGGTGAGCGGATCCAGCACCGGCCATGCGCCGGTCGCCGCGGCCACCGGTCCGGTCGAGTAGACCACCCGTCCGTCGACGAACAGTCCAACCGGCGAGGCGGGCGCGGTGAACACCAGGTCGTAGCGTCCTCCGGCGGGGATCAGAATGGCAGTGTCCACAAGCGACGTCGGACCCTGAATGTCGGATCCGTCGATCGCGGCGACCCGGAACGGCGTTCCGGCCAGGGCGTACCGGTGTGTCGTGCTGTCAGTTTTGCCCAGCCGCAGCCGCACAGGGACCCCCGCCTCGACCGGCTCCACTCTCGGCACGGGCAGCAGATGACCTGCCAGTGTGTGGACCGGAACCGTGACATCGACGCCGGTCACCGGTGCCGGGTGCACCAGGAGGACGCCGTAGAGCCCCATCCGCACGCCGACATCGGAGACGGCATGCGTGTGGTACCAATACGTCCCGGCCTGATCGACGCGGAACCGGTAGACGAACTCCTGGCCGGGCAGCACCGCCGCCTGAGTCACGCCCGGCACTCCGTCCTGGTCGTTCGGCACGTCGTAACCGTGCCAGTGCAACGTGACGCCCCGCTCGATGTCCTTGTTGCGCAGGGTCACCTCCAGGACGTCGCCGACAGTCGCGGTCAGCTCCGGCCCGGGAACCTGCCCGTTGAACGCCCACGCCGCGACGTCACGACCGCTCACCCTCACCGTGGCGGTACCGGCTGTCAGGGTGAATCGCTTGGTCGGTTCGCCCACCGTCCGGGCATCCCGATATTCATGATCATGGGGTACCCCGGGAGCAGCACCCGGCGTGGCGGCTAGCCCGGTGCCGGTCACGAGCGCCGCGACCGCCACCACTACAGCCGCGCGGGACACCGTCCGGGATGGCCGCGGACCGAGGACGCGCCACGAAACCGCGGTCGCCGCAACGACTCCAGCGACCGCGAGCAGTCCCGCTTCCACCGAGGCCGGATAGCCATGCAGCACCGTCACGAGCAGGGCGCTGCTTTCGGCGTACCCGGCGAAGAGAAGCGGGATCGCGATGGAGCGGATGTCGGCTGGGGCCCGCAGTAACCGTGGCCCGGCGATGGCCACCGCAGCGAGCGACAGTGGGGCGGCAATGAGGATCTTCTCTGCCGCGAACCACCAGCCGGCGCGAGCGAGCGCGGTAATCGTGATCGCGCGGGCGAGCGTGGACAACAGCCCGATGATGGCCAGTCCCAACGTGAGCCGACGGCGCCGGGTGGTCGACGCGGCACCGGCACCCAGCCACCCGGCAGCGGCGAGGACCGCGATGACGAGGTCAGCGGCGATCAGCGAACCGGTGCTCATGCCGCCGCCACCGGACTGGCCAGCTTCCGCGCCGCCTGGTGAACGCTGACCACGACATGCACGGCGATGATCCCGTTGATCGCGTGCAGCCCTGCGACGGTCAGGCCTAGCGCAGTGCTGGCACCGGAAGCGTCGGTGAACGCGTTCGCGAGTGCCGCGATGAGCGCCTGCACGATGACGAGGCCGAGTGGCAGGATCGTCAATCCGATGAGCCGACCCGGCGCTTTCGCCAGCGCAGCGAACACGATGGTGAGCAGCGTGAGGGCGGGGATGACGGCCGTGCCGGTGATGCTGTGCAAGATAAAGGCGCCTTCGCCCGCGGGTTTCGTGAACGCGCCCACGGCGGCGAAGACGAACTGCAGAACGAACGAACCGAGCAACACAGCACTGACGATGACGAAAGCCTTACGCATCATGGATCTCCTGGAGGTGGGCCGGGGTCAATGACCGGGCGATGTGGTCGGTGGCCGTGATCGCGCCATAGGCGATGATTCGGACGAGGTCGGCGTCGTCCGGATAGGACAGTCGCCAGACGACGACGTCGGCCGGGCTGATCGCGGCGGGCGCGAATGCCGCCAGCAGCGCGATCCGTGTCCCAGCACGGTCTTTGCCGGTCAGTTCCCGGACAAGGTCGGAGGCCCACTCGGCAGGCCGGGGCGGATGGTGTCCGTCCTCCCAGCCGACAGTGGCCGTGACGGTCTGCCGGGCCACTTCGCTGAGCAGGTCTCCGCCTTGCATGGCAACGTCTTTCAGCGACGCGTATGCGACGCCGACCGGGCTGTCCCCCGCCCAAGTCGGCGGAGCTGTGGCGCCGGTCCAGAGGAGCGAAAGGCTGCGGCCGGGTCTCTTTGGCTCCCGGGCGGTTTTGGCGTAGAGCCGGCCCCCGGCGGAACGCACCACCGGGAACCGTTGCAGGCCGCCGGGCAGCAGATCCGGGTCGAGCAGTGCGGAGACGATCCGGTTGATGAAGTGGAACGCGAGCAGGGTGCCGGTGACCTCGGGACCGTACGGGCTATCCCACGCGGTGGCGACGGGGCTGCGGCTGGCCTCGGCCCAGTCGGCGAGTTCGGCGTGCTTAGGCTGCGGTGGAGTGCCACCCCGGGAGATGACCTCCGCCAGCTCTTGCTCGCCCAGCGCGTGCAGCAGCATCACGTGGGCGTCGACGCAGAACCGGCAGCGGTTAGCCCGCGACACCGCCGATGCGACGAGTTCGCGGTCGACCCGGGACTCGTCCCCGGCGAGCAGGGCCTCGCGCATCAGCGCCCAGGTCGCAGCCAGAACCTCCGGCGCGGCCGAGAGCGCCTGGAAGGTCGGCACCGGCCCGAGGAAGTCGTCCCGCAGCTGCCGGAAGACCTCCGCGGTCAGACCGGTCGCCGCTTTCGCTGGAGCTGGCGTGAAGAAGCGGTATGTCATGGGCTCGATGCTTGCCTTGGCGCGCCCGGAAAACGTCGTGCAGCAGCAGGTACTTGCCCGGCCGCGATAACGCATCCGCAGTACGTCTCATCTACCGCAGGCGCGGGATGCTCCATGAGGACTGCCGGTCTACTGTTCGATCATGCGCCCGGACCTGCCTTACGCCCTCGGTGGAGTCGCCCTCGGCGCCCTCCTGCTCGGCAACGCCATGCTCGCGCCGGACGCCGGTCCGGTGCGAGCGATCGACGTCGCCTTGGTCCTGGTCACGGCTGCGGCCGTGGCGGTGTGCCGGCGGTACCCGGTGGTGGCATTGAGCGTGACGACCGTGGCGATGCTGGCCTTCCATTTCCGCGTGCACTCCGGGGTGTCCGCCGCGTTCGCCGTTCTCGCCACGGTCTACGTCGCCGCTTGGCAGGGCCGCAGATGGGCCGCCGCCCTGGCCAGCCTCGTCTTCCTCGGCGGCTTCCTGGCCCGCGACATCTCGGTCGCGCCCCCCGGCCTGGTCGGCCAGCAGCTCACCGAACGCACCGCCCTCCTGCTGGGCTGGTTTCTGGCGGCCAACATCGCCGGACTTGTCGCGCGGCAGCGGCGGGCGTACCTGGAGCAGGTGGAACAGCGGGCGAACGAGGCCGAACGGACCCGCGAGGAGATGGCGTTGCGCCGCGCTGGGGAGGAGCGCCTGCGCATCGCCCGCGATCTGCACGACTCGCTGACCCACAACATCTCCGTGATCAAGGTGCAGACCGGGATCGCCGTGCATCTGGCCCGCAAGCACGGCGAGGAACCGTCAGCTGTGCTCCTGGCGATCCAGGAGGCCAGCGGCGCCGCGATGCGGGAACTGCGCGCAACGCTGGACGTCCTGCGTTCACCCTCCGATGTGGACGGTGTCGGGCTGGCCTGGGTGGGTGAACTCGCCGAGCGGACCCGGATTTCCGGCGTAGAGGTGGACGTGACAGTCTCCGGCCAATCCCAGGACCTGCCCCTGGAAGTCGACCAGGCCGGGTACCGCGTCGTCCAGGAGGCCCTGACCAATGTTGCCCGTCACGCCGGCTCCGCCACCGCCGAGGTACACGTCGAATATGCCCCCGCACAGCTGACTGTGTCGGTGACTGATGACGGCCAGGCGTCCCCGGTCCAGCGGGTGACACCGGGTGTGGGCCTGCGCGGAATGCGGGAACGGGTCACCGGGCTGGGCGGTACGCTGCACGCCGCCCCCCGCCACGATGGCGGGTTCGCCGTGCGAGCCACGTTCCCGTTGGACGGCCCAGCATGATCCGAGTCCTGCTCGTCGACGACCAGGCCCTGATGCGGGCCGGATTCCGGGCCTTGCTCGACGCCGAGGATGACCTGGAGGTCGTCGGCGAAGCGGCCGACGGCGCTTCGGCCGTCCAGTTGGCGCGGCGTCAGCGGCCGGATGTCGTCCTGATGGACGTGCAAATGCCTGGAGTCGACGGCATAGAAGCCACCCGGCGCATTGCCGCCGATCCCGACCTCGCCGCTGTCCGCGTGCTCATCCTCACCAACCACGGGCTCGACTCCTACGTCATCGCCGCACTCCGCGCGGGCGCCAGCGGGTTCCTCCTCAAGGACGCTGACCCGGCCGATCTGCTGCAGGCCATTGCCGTCGTGGCTCGTGGTGACGCGCTGCTCGCCCCGGCGGCCACTCGTACGCTCATCAGCGAATTCGTCGCCGGCCCGGCTCCGGCCGACCCCGCGGCCGGACGCGGCGTGCTGACCCCCCGCGAACAGGAGATCGTCGAGCTCGCCGCGCGAGGGCTGAGCAACGACGAGATCGCTGGGCGCATGGTGATCAGTCCGTTGACCGCCAAAACACACGTCAACCGGGCGATGATGAAGCTGCACTGCCGCGACCGCGCCCAACTGGTCGTGTGGGCTTACGAGTCGGGGCTGATCACGCCGCGTCGCAAGTGACACCCCGACCTTGACGTCGGCCAAACTCATCCGTTCCCGGCCGGGCTCGTCGGTTGGAGATTATGCTGAGTGACGAGTGATCGAGATGTCGCATGCGGCATGCCTTGAACCAGCCTGGTACACGCCAGATTCGAGGTTTTGCCATGGAAAAAGCACACCTTTCCCGTCGGGATCTCCTCCGGGCAGCGGTGACCGGAGCAGCCGCCGGAGCCGGACTAGCAGCGCTGCCGGCTTCGAGAGTGGTTGCATCCCAAGGGGTTGCGCTGCCTCATAGCTTATTGCCGAGTGGAGCCAGCGGAGCCGTGGTCTCGCTTGAGTGCCTGGGCGACGTCAAGAACGCCGACTTCAAGTTCCTCGACGGCGTCACCGATCAGCACACCGTCAAGCTGTCACCAACGATAGACCCGCCGTTCACGGGGGCACACTGGCAGGTAATGGATAATTTGGACGGAACCTATAGCCTGGCCTCGGCTGGCAACAAGTGGGGTTATCGATACCTGGACGGCCGCACACAGGACGGTTTTGTTCAGCTCATCGGTGACACCCTGCCTCCTTATACCGGCACCCGCTGGCAGATCGAC
>DPJL01000381.1 GCA_003543035.1 Micromonosporaceae bacterium
CCATCAGATCGATGAACTTGTCCCCGGCGATTTCGTCGGAGAAGCGGGTACAGCGCTGACACAGAACGCAACGCTCCCGGTCGAGCAGCACCTGAGTCGAGATGTTGATCGGCTTTTCGTATAGGCGCTTGTCCTCGTGGAAGCGCGAATCCGGGCGGCCGGCGGACATCGCCTGGTTCTGCAGCGGGCACTCGCCGCCCTTGTCACACATCGGGCAGTCAAGCGGGTGGTTGATCAGGAGCAGCTCCATGATCCCCTCTTGCGCCTTCTTGGCGACCGGGGAGGTCAGGTGGGTCTTGACCACCATGCCGTCGGCGACCGCCTGAGTGCAGGAGGCGACCGGCTTGCGCTGACCCTCCACCTCGACCAGACACTGGCGACAGGCTCCGGCCGGTGCCAGCAACGGGTGGTCGCAGAAGCGAGGGATCTCGATGCCCATCCGCTCGGCGGTCCGGATCACCAGCTCGCCCTTGGGCGCGGTGATCTCGATCCCGTCGATGGTGAGGGTGACCTGGTCGGTCCGCTTCTGTATCTCGGCAGTCATCAGTGCGCTCCCGCTAGAGCCTTCGCGGAGAGCCGGGGGGCCTTCCGATGCTCGATGTAGTCCAGGTAGTCCTGCTTGAAATACTGCAGGGAGGAGGTCACCGGGCTGGTCGCGCCGTCCCCTAGACCGCAGAACGAGCGGCCCAGGATGTTGTCGGCGGTGTCCAGCAGGGTGTCCAGATCCTCGTAAGTTCCTTCGCCGGCAAGGATTCGCCGGTAGATCCGGACCATCCAGTAGTTGCCCTCGCGACAAGGCGTGCACTTGCCGCACGACTCGTGGTGGTAGAACTCGAGCCACCGGAAGGTCGCGTGGACCGGGCAATCCTGGTCGGAGAAGATCTGCGTCGCCGTCGTGCCCAGGATCGAGCCCGCGGCTGCCACGCCTTCAAAGTCAAGCGGCACATCGATGTGCTCCGCCGCAAGCAGCGGAGTGCTTGAGCCACCAGGGGTCCAGAACTTCAACTCGTGCCCCGGCAGCATCCCGCCGGCCAGCTCGATGAGCTCTCGCAAGGTGATGCCCATCGAGCACTCGTACTGGCCCGGGTTCTTGATGCGCCCCGACAGCGAGTAAATCATTGGGCCGCTTGACTTCTCGGTGCCCATCGTCTTCCACCACGCCGCACCGCCCAGCACGATGTAGGGCACGCTCGCGATGGTGCCGACATTGTTCACCACCGTCGGGCTGGCGTAGAGGCCATGTGTGGCAGGGAAAGGCGGGCGTAGCCGGGGCTGACCGCGGAAGCCCTCAAGCGAGTCGAGCAAAGCAGTTTCCTCGCCACAGATGTAGGCGCCCGCTCCACTGTGGACAACCAGCTCGAGATCGAAGCCGGTACCCAGAATGTTTTTACCGAGATAGCCCGCCTTGTAGGCCTCCTGCACCGCGTTGCGCAGTCGCCGCGCCGCGTGCACCGCCTCACCGCGGATGTAGATGTAGGCGCGATTCGCGCGGATCGCATACGCCGCGATGATGCAGCCCTCGATCAGCGAGTGCGGATCGTGCGTCATCAAGGGCAGGTCTTTACAGGTACCGGGTTCGCCCTCGTCCGCGTTGACGACGAGATAGTGCGGCTTGCTGTCGTTCTGCGGGATGAAGCCCCACTTCAGACCGGCCGGGAACCCAGCGCCACCCCGGCCTCGCAGACCGGAGTCCTTGACCAGGGCGATCAGATCGTCGGGGTGGGCCTTGAGCGCCTTGCGCGCCGCGGCATATCCGTCGAGCTGCTCGTAAACGTCAAGCCGCCAAGCGTCGGGTGACAACCACCGCTTGGTGAGTACCGGGGTCAGCTTCTCGTAGACACTCATGCTTTCTGCTCCCTGGAGGGGATAGGAGTGTTGATGTCGAAGCCGGCCGGGCTGACCCCGTGCTGCTGAGCCAATCTCGCCCCAACCAGCGTCGGGTCGCCTGCCACGCCATCGGCGACCGCACCTTCGCGCTCGTCCGGGAAACCGGCCAGCTGCAAGGACATCTCCTTGAGCGTGCACAACCTCGCACCCCGGCTGGGCCTCGGGCGCTCGCCTGCCTTCAGCTGCTCCACCAACTCGACCGCACCCTCGGGTGTGACACCGTCGAAGAAGTCGTAGTTGACCGTCAGCACCGGGCCGTAATCGCAAGCCGCCAAACACTCGGCGTGCTCAAGGGTGATCTTCTGGTCGTCGGTGGTCTCGTCGTGCCCCACCCCAAGGTGCTCGCTCAGTGAGTCGTAAACCTGTTGCCCGCCAAGCACATTGCACATCGTGTTGGTGCAGACGCTGACCAGGTACTCGCCGGTGGGGCGGCGCTTGTACATGGTGTAGAAGCTCGCGACCGCGGCGACATTGGCCTTCGTCAGGCCGAGCTGCTCGGCGCAAAAGTCAATCCCCGACGGGGAAACATAGCCCTCGACCGACTGCACCAGATGCAGCATCGGCAACAGAGCCGAACGCTCCTTGCCCTCCGGATAGCGCCGGATGATCTCCTGCGCCTGTTCGCGGATCTCTTGGCTGAACTCGATCACCTGTCACACCCACCCATCACGGGGTCAAGGCTTGCGCCACCCGCGATCACGTCTGCCAGCAGACCGCCCTCGGCCATGGCCGGGATCGCCTGTAGGTTGATGAAGCTTGGCTCGCGGTAGTGCACCCGGTAAGGCCGCGTGCCACCGTCTGAAACGGCGTGTATCCCGAGCTCGCCGCGAGGCCCCTCGATCTGCACGTAGACCTGGCCCGGCGGGACCCGGAAGCCCTCGGTGACCAGTTTGAAGTGGTGGATCAGGGATTCCATCGACTGACCCATGATCTTCGCGATGTGCTCGAGCGAGTTGCCGAGACCGTCGGTGCCGACCGCGAGCTGGGCCGGCCATGCGATCTTCTTGTCCTCGATCATCACGGGGCCTGGGCGCAACCGGTCCAGGCACTGCTGCACGATCTTCAGGGACTCGCGCATCTCGTTGAGGCGCACTTGGTACCGGCCCCAGACGTCCGCGTCCTGAGACGTCGGAACGTCGAACTCGTAAGTCTCGTAACCGCAGTAGGGCATGGTCTTACGCAGATCCCAGCCGAGGCCGG
>DPJL01000464.1 GCA_003543035.1 Micromonosporaceae bacterium
CGTATGTGGTGGAGACCGAGCGGAGGTTCTACCTGGCCAACCAGGTTGACCTACACGTGCGCAACTCCGACGGCGAGGTCTACTTCGAGGTGGAGATGCACGATGCGTGGGTGTGGGACATGTACCGCCCGGCGCGCTTCGTGAAAAACGTGCGTGTGATGACATTTAAGGATGTCAACGTAGAGGAGCTGGAGAAGCCGGACATCTCCCTGCCTACCGAGGCCGGTTTCTGATCAGCTAGCACAGATCCCTCCTGATCGGACGGTTATCCCCAGGCAGTCCTTTATCCACAGCTCATGAAACGGCCGTGATGCCTGTCGCGGCCGTTTTCGCGATCCTGGGCCGATGCGGAAACTGCTGATCGTGGTGTGCCTGGCGGCGTTCTTCATGCCCGCGGTTGCGCCGGCCAAAGCCGTGTCTGTCGCGCCTGGGCCGTTTTGGCGTTGGCCTTTGCTTGGTACACCCTGGGTGGTCAACGCCTTTGATCCACCGGCAAAGCCTTGGCTGCCAGGCCATCGCGGGGTGGACCTGGGCGCGGAGGCGGATGCCGTGGTGTTGGCGGCCGGGCCGGGACAGGTGCGATTCGCCGGGGTCGTGGTCTCGCGGCCGCTGGTCAGCATCTCCCATCCCAATGGCCTGATCACCACCTATGAGCCCGTGGCGTCGCTCGTCAAAGCCGGCGATCAGGTCGCGGCGGGCCAGCCGATCGGGACCCTGCGCCCTGGCCACGCCGATTGCCCGGCCGCGTGCCTACATTGGGGCCTGCGGTCGGGCGAGACCTATCTCGATCCGTTGGCACTGCTCAGTTTGGCCCGGGTCAGACTGCTGCCCACAACAAGGCCGGCATCCCGTCGGCGAGAGGCCGGCTCTCATCGTCGGGCTGGCCCTCGCTAGGCGATTGCTGTCAACGCGCGCTGGCAGCGCGGTGTCAGCCGGCGTCGGGTGGGCACTGGTTAGGCTGCCGCCTTCAGCAGGGCGGGCAGTGCGGCGGCGAGCCGGTCGCACTCGTCCTCGGTGTTGTAGATCTGGCCGCTGATCCGAAGCCATCCGCGGCCACGCCAGGCGTTGACTGCCACCTCGATGCCGAGCTCGTCGGCGATCCGCCGGCGCAGGGGATTGGCCCGGTCGTAGTCGTCGGCGACGCCGGCCGGCAGTGGAATGATCCGCATGCTGACGCCGTCACCCGAGTTAGGCAACTGCTCCGGATCCACCCCAAGCGCCTCGCCCACTACGCGTTGGCCGTAGGCGGCGAGATCCACGTTGTGCCGCTGGATCTGGACTTCACCAAACTGTTCGAAGAGCGTAAGCCCGGCCACCGCGGCGAGCCAGGTGCTGAAGTCGCGGGTACCCTGTTGTTCCAAGTGTTTGGGATACCCCTCCGCATGACCGTGCGACACGGCGAGCGGGACCATCCTGTCCCGCCAGGCACTCGAAACACGCAACAGAGCCGTCCCGCTCGGGGCGAAGGCCCACTTGTGCAGGTTGCCCACCCAGAAGTCGGCATTGATCCCTGCCAGCGGCTTGTGCAGCATGCCGGGTGCATGTGCGCCGTCGACCAACAACGGCACGCCAAGGGGACGCAAGGCCGCCGCGATTTCAGCCACCGGATGCAGCTGAGCCGTGGCCGAGGAGATCTGATCGACGATCACCAGCTTCGTGCGCTCGTTCACCAGCGAGGTGATCGTGGCAACTGTCTCCGTCACCGGCAACTCAAGATCTATCGGCGCGACGATCATCTTGACGCCCCGGCGAGCGCCCTGGTCCTGAACCGCCAGGGTGAAAGCGTTGTAGCTGTGATCAGTGATCACGATCTCGTCGCCGGGCCGCAGGTCAAGCGAGTTGAGCACGATGGCCATGCCCTGGGTGGCATTGCCTACAAGAGCCGAAAGCTCGGGCTCTGCACCCAGGAAGTCGGCAAACTGCCGGCGGGCGGCGGCTGTGCGTTCCCAAAGATCGCCGGTGACCAGCCGCAGCGGGTTGGCATCGAACTCGTCGAGCAGCCGCTGCCGCTCCGCACGAACGATCTTGGGGATCGCTCCAAACGAACCATGATTGAGGTGGGCGACGGAGGGATCGAGGACGAAGAGGTCACGTGCGCCGGGGATCATGTGCCAGAAGTCTAGGCCTTCGTCTTGGGCCGCAGCACCACCGAATAGGAGCCGTCCGCATGCATCCGCAGGTGGCCGCGCATCACGAGCGAGGGCAGAGCGGCGAGTGCGTCGAGCAACCCGACCCCGGCCCGCCCAGCGAGTTCTTCGGCGCTTATGCCGCCGCGTTTCGGTGCCGCGTCCACCAGTTGCAACTCAGTCGGTTCCAAGTTGTCCTGTGGGTGGCTGAACCCCTCCTCATGCGGCGCCAGATCGGTGCCGATCGCTCCGATCTCCTCGAGGACGTGTTCGACCCGCGTGACCAGGCGAGGTCGATCCTCGCCATCGCGGCGCAGCTCGTCGTGGCATCCCGCGGACACCTCCGACGTGGCGCGCCCGGGCACCACCATGGCCGAGCGACCCAACTGCCGCGCTCGCCGCAGGGTGTTGCGAGCGCCGCTGCGCAGCGACGCCTCGACCAGGATGGTGCCGCGGGCCAGGGCGGCGATCACCCTGTTGCGGATCAGAAAGCGGTGCCGGTGCGGGTCGGTACCGGGTGGCCATTCGCTGATCACCAGGCCATCGCGGGTGATGTGCTCGAACAGCCCGGTGTTGCTCGGCGGGTACGGCCGGTCCACGCCACACGCGAGCACCGCGATCGTGCGGCCCTGAGCGGCGAGCGTTCCGCGGTGCGCGGCGGCGTCGATGCCATAGGCGCCACCGGAGACGATCGTCCAGCCCCGGAGCGAAAGCTTGTAGGCGAGGTCGGCGGCGACATGAGAGCCGTATTCGGTGCAGGCACGCGCACCCACGATCGCGACGGCCCGCTCGGTCACCTCGTCGAGCCGCTGAGTCCCGCGGATCCACAACGCCTGCGGCGGATAGGTGTCCCGGTCGAAGCGATCACCGCTGCCAATGCTGATCCCGGCCAGATTGTCCAATGTGGATGGCCACTCCGAGCTCTCCGGGATCACGATCCGCACACCTAGCCGCTCTGCCCTGGCAAGCAAGCTTGTCGCCAGCCGGACCGGATTCGCGTCGCGTAACCGTGCTGCTGCGGCAGCGGCGAGGGATCCGGTGACCTCACCGGCCACGATCATGTCGAGAGCGCCGACCGGTCCCTCGGCGGCCACAATCTCATGCAGCATCTTGTTTCCCGGTTCGACGAGCCAGCCCAGCACCACGCGGGCAGCGAGCACGTCTTCGTCCACTTTGGTCATTCCATGTCCCTCAGTCCGTGTCTCTTAGTCGTAGTCCCAGCGCGATGTTGACCTCTTCCTTGTGCGGCCGATCGCGCCCGAGCAGGTCGGCGACGGTCCACGCCAGCCGAAGCACCCGGTCGTAGCCGCGCGCGGAAATGACGCCCTGATCGAGGTGGGCCGTCAAATCCGCCATGTCGTGCGGTGGCAGGCGCCAACGGGGCTCGCGCAGCAAAGCGCCTGGCACTTCGGCGTTGCAGCGCAAACCGAGATCGGCCCACCTGGCCGTTGCGGTCGCTCTCGCTCTCGCCACCCGGCTCGCCACCGCTTCGGACGACTCCGATTTCCCGGGTGTCATCAGGCTGATCGGGCTGACCGGCTCCAGATTCACCTGGATGTCGATCCGGTCCAGCAGTGGCCCGGAGATGCGGCGCAGGTATCTCCGCTTCACCTGCGCGGAGCACCCGCAACCGGCGTCACCGGCCGGTCTTTGGCAGGAGCATGGGTTTGCTGTCAAGGCCAACTGCACCTTCGCCGGGTAGACCACGACACCCTGGGCGCGGCCGAGCGTGATGTACCCCTCCTCGAGTGGCTCTCGCAACGCGTCCAGGGCGCGGCCGGCGAACTCGGGAGCTTCGTCGCGAAGTTTGACTCCAATATGGACAGCCTTCAATGGTCTGTCGTGTTTGTATCGCGTACCCGAGCCGGAATTCCGTGCCACTTGGGCGCTGTGCGAGCCCGTCCTATTGCGTGTTGCCCGACTTATGGGCGCGCTCGCTAACCGCGGAGCGAGAATCCGACAGCAAGCTCGTCTTTGACTCTCCTTGGGCAAGATCATGCATCGGTCGAGGTGCCCTTGGGAAGGTCCAATCTCGAACGGCTAGATATTCGGATCTGCTGAATTGGGGACGTTGCAAAGGGCCCAGCCACCCGGTGGGGCGAGCCCGGCAAGCACGCTACTGGGGGCGCCATCCGAGCACGTCAGTCAGCGACGCGGGAGCGCCCGACGCCACGACTCTGCGGTTGCGGAGTCGTAGTAGCGGGTGAAGGCGCAACCGAAGGCAATCGCGTCCTTGAGGGGTGATCCACCACCCCAACGCGGCTCACCACTGACAAGCAGACGGGATCCCACCGCGTACGAAGGGACGCCTTCGGGAAGCCCCTGCGCCCCCTCCACCGGTGGAGCCATGTCGAGGGTGATCATCGACGTGCCGCCACCCGAGAACCACTCGCCGACTGCGAACGTGACTCCGGCGAGTTCAAGGTGACCACGGTCAGGGCGGTTGGAACCGGCCGGGCCGAAGTCGACGACGACACCGTCGAACGCGAACGCTCGTTTGGCGACCGCGCTGGGACTGTACTCCTCGACACAGCTTGCTGCCCCGCCATCCGGTAGCGGCCCGGTGAGTTGAGACGTCGGGTTGTCGAGGTCGGCATCAGGAAAGACCTGCTCGTCCGGCAGCTCCTGGGCGGTGTCGCTATTCCGTTCGCTGGCGGCCGTCGGACCGCTGTCCTCCTCATCGCTTGCACACGCCCCGAGGGCTGACATGAGAACGAGGCAGATGCCCGTGACGATCACTCGCTTCATCGCCGCCCCCGATGGTCCGCGTCACCTTCCACGGCACTGTGACGTGAGCGAGCCGCCTACGGTTCCGTACGTGGATGCGCCTGGCTAACGTCCGCATCCGCTGATCGTGCGTTGATGTTGCCTGTCTCGGTGGTCAAATTTCGATGAGCTCGACGGTCACGGTCGCGATGTCACCCACGTCGAGCGTTTCGGCCTTGCGGACGGCGCCCTTGATCGGCAGCACGTACTTGCCGCCGCCGCTGCCCGGGAAGATCGAGGTCGCCCACGTGCTGGCGCCAACTGTCACCCGCACCCGCAGCGAACCGAAGCCACGACGCCGTCCGCCAGCCGTCTCACGGATCTCCTCGGATACCTCGGCCGGCAGGCTGACAAAGATCCAGCTGTCGGAGCGCCGGGCATCCCACATCCACAACTCGGCATCGAAAACGACGACCACGACTTCAGGATCACACACAGGTCCGACACTCCCGTACGGCTACCGCTGTGCGCGTAGCGATTGGTTCCCGTGGCGGCGAGGCCCGCTGGTCGAACGCACTGACATGCCGCGATCAGCGCGTGGCAGTCCCATGCTGGCAAGCGATCTCGCGTGGCTGCGTCGAGCCGAGCTACCAATCGCCGAGAGGTATAGGTGTCTTTCCACGCTCATGCGGTGTTTGATGCGATCATGGTGTACCGGTTATGATCTGTTTGCGCCGCAAGTGTTGGTGTGAGGAGTCCTCCTGGAGTCCTCACGCAGTATGACTCCAATATGGACTGTCTTCAATGGTCGGTTCTGCTATTGGTGGCCGAGTTACCACCCACTTTGGGCGGTCTCTTTGCTCGGTCGTCGGCTGAACTTTCGATCTAGTCGTGTCGCTTTGCGGGGTCGTAGTCCCAGCGGAACTCAGCTTCTCCACTTTGAGCCCGGCGGCTCGGGCACGCATGCCTGTGTCGAATGTGTAGAGCGTGATCTGCCGTCCGGTCATCGGTGCCAGAGCTGCGAGCCGATGATCGCTGTCCGGTTCCGCGGAGTCGACGAGCCACCGACATCAGGCGTTGTAGAACTGCCATTTCTGCTCGAGACCGCCGTTACAGGTCCACTGGAGCGCCCTTGCCGCGGGGGCTGTGCTGGCACCGCCGATGGCCAGGCAGAGGCCACTATGGCGGGGTGTTAGCTCAGAATTGTGCGGGGGGTGGTCATACACATGCCAGAACCATGATTGTTCCCCGCCATTGTTGCAGGGCCATTGAATCGCCCCCGTGCCCGGCGAAATGGACGCACCCCCGATCGCCAGGCATTTCCCGCTGTTGACGTTGACGATCGTCGTTCTGCGAAGAGGCTCAGAATCGACCAACCACTGCTGTTCAAGGCCGGAACCGCAGGGCCACTGGATCGCCGCCGCTCCGTTCGACATGCTGGCGCCGCCAATCGCCAGGCATTGGCCACTGTTGCGGTTGACAATGTTGACGATTTTGAGGTGGCTCAGCCGGCTGAGCAGAGTTGTCGGACACGGCGTTGTCCGCACGTGCCGCGGCGGCGCCGCTTGGCACTGCGAGTGCCGCGGAGAGCAGCATTATGAATGCTGAAGTCAACAACGCGATCCGGTTTCGCATGAGCTTCCTTCCAGGTCCGTGCGGATGCCAGTGTCGAATTGGACGGTGTTCACGCAACGGGGCGGAAGATCGACCTGCTAATCCTCCCGATGGCTGTCAACGGTCTTTTTGAGC
>DPJL01000385.1 GCA_003543035.1 Micromonosporaceae bacterium
ATGGTGTTGGTCGCGGTGTCGTTGGTGTTCCACGCCGAGGTGATGCTGCTGCCGGGAGCGAAGATGTCCAGGCAGGTGCCGATGTTGGAGAACGACGAACGCGCGTCGGTGTTCGTCGTCGAGCCAACGGTGATGGCGTTCGGAGTCGAAGCAGGTGAAACGTTGCAGGCGTTGCCGCCACTGTCATTACCAGCAGCGATCGCGTAGACCACACCGTCCGCAATGGAGTTCGTCACCGCGTCATTGGTGGCCTGGTTGAACCCACCGCCGAGCGACATGTTGGCAACGGCCGGCTGGCCCGCACCATGGTTGCCGGTGACCCAGTCGATGCCGGCGATGACACCGGCGTTGGATCCGGAGCCCTGGCAGTTGAGCACCTTCACCGCGACGATCGCCGCACCCTTGGCTACCCCGTAGGAGGTTCCGGCCGTGGTGCCGGCGACGTGCGTTCCGTGGCCATGGCAGTCGGTGTTGTTCCCATCTCCAGAGGTGTTGGTGCCCCAGGTCGCCCGGCCACCGAAGTCCTGATGGGTCGTCCGGACGCCGGTGTCAATGATGTACGCCTTCACGTTGGTCGCCCTGTTCGGATACGTGAAGGAGTTGTTCAGCGGCAATGCCCGCTGATCGATCCGGTCCAGGCCCCACGACGGGGTTGGCGACTGCGTGCCCTGGATGGTTACCACGTGGTTCTGTTGTACGTACCTGACGTTGGGCATGGCGGCGAGCTGCCGTGCGCCGACTTCGGAGATGTTGATCTCAAGGCCACGCAACGCGTGCCGATACGTTCGTGCTACCGAGCCGCCGAACTTGCCGGCGAGCTTCGTCGCCTCCGCGTCAATCGAGGCTGCCGAAACAGTGGCGTCGTTGAACACCACCACATACGAACCATTGATGGCGGTCGCCCCACCGGCATCAAGGATGGTTCCTTCAGCCGGGGCAGCCGCGGCCGCGCTCCCGATGGCCGCCATGCCGGCCACCAGGACCGCCGCGAAGCCAAGCCTGGCCGATCGGCCATGACTGTGCCGTTGTGCTGACAACATTCTTTCCTCCCCTAGGAACAGAACTGCGAGGACCTAATGGGAACATATTTGCATCTATAAATTCAATGACCGTTCAAAAGATCCGCATCCGGAATTAATTGATCGTGGTCACGATTCGATACAAATCGCCGCGCCGGCGGCGGGGGCCATCACACTGTCCGATCACGAGAACTCATGTGTCCCCCGGGCTTCTTGACCGCGACATTCGAACATCGCCTGCGGTTTGCGGTTGAGCCGTCGCGGAAGCTCAGCCCAAGCAGGGTGAGGTTCACTCCCCCGGCGGCAAGCTCGATGCCTTGCAGGACAAGGAACATGCTGCCGAACCCTCCTTGTATAGCTTGCTATGGAGTGCTAACGCATAGCAAGCTATATATGGCAAGCCCCTACAAAACATATTGATGTGGGTGGGTATCTGGAGCTAACATCCACTCGGCTCTTAGGAGGTGCCATGAGACAACGCCGTCTTCTCCCCCTCTCGCTGACCTGCCTAGCCGCGCTCACCCTGGTCCTGGCTGGCGCGACAGCCGTGGGCGCCCACGATTGGGACAACCCGCACCCCGGCGCACCCACCGAACCAGTGCCGGCCGAGGCCAGCAAGGATCTAAGCCGGATCGCGACCACCAGGAGTGTCGGCTCGGTCAACACCGACCTAGCGTTCTGGGGAACCACCGCGTACATGGGCGTTTACCACGCCTTGCAGATCGTCGACATCGCCAACCCGGCCAAGCCCACGGTGCTCAGCCAATTCCCCTGCCACGGCAGCCAGAATGACGTCTCGGTGTGGAACGGCTTGCTGTTCATGTCGATCGACCGGCCACAGACAAAGCCCGAATGCGATAGCGCCAACACGACGGGCAACGGCCCCGGGTGGGAGGGCATCCGGATCTTCAACGTGGCGGACCCGGCGCACCCGGTACACGTCGGATCGGTCGCCACAGACTGCGGCTCGCACACCCACACCCTGGTGCCGGACCCGGGCAACGGCCGGGTCCTGCTCTATATCGCGTCCTATTCCAGCAGCCCCGACACCTTCGGGCTGACCCCGTGGGGCAACAACTGTCAGGTCGATCACGGCTACATCTCGGTGGTCGAAGTGCCAACGGCCAATCCGGCCGCGGCCAAGGTTGTCAGCAAGCCGAGGCTCCCGTTGGATGCCTACTTCCAGAGCGGCGGCAACGGCTGCCATGACATCGGCGTCTTCACCGAACTCAAGATGGCCGCCGCAGCGTGCTCGGGCAACGCGCTGATCCTCGACATCTCCGACCCCGCGCGGCCGGTAGCGACCGATTGGATCGGCCTGCCGCACAACAAAGCGTTCTGGCATTCCGGGGCGTTCAGCAACGACGGCAAGGTCGCGGTCTTCGGCGACGAAACCTATGGTGGGGTGGGAAACGCCTGCCGCAACAACGATGTCGAAGGCAGGCTGTGGTTCTTCCGAGTGGACCCGGTCAGCAAGCAGTTCGTCAGCCACACCGCCGCCAGCAGTTACAAGATCCCGCGGCAGGCCGACGGCGGGTTCAACGCCAGCTGTACCGCGCACAACTACAACGTGCTGCCGATCCCGGGCAAGAACATCCTGAACTCGGCCTGGTACACCGGCGGCACCACGTTGGTCGATTTCACTGACCCGGCCGACCCTAAAGAGCTTGCCTACTTCGACTACAAGAACGTGAAGTTCTACGGCGGCGCCTGGTCGTCCTATTACTACAACGGATACAGCTACGCGACGAGCATCGACACCGGCCTTGAGGTGCTGGATTACACCGGCACGGCCGACGCTGGAGCCATCCCGCAGCCGTACCTGAACGCGCAGACACAAGAGCAGGCATTGCCAAGCGGCACGGTGTCCTCCACCGTCATCGCGGCGTCAGCGATGCTGTGGCAGGCGACTGTTGCCGGACCGCAGCCGTGGCGAACCGGCCACGAATGCTGCTGCGGGGGCGGTTCCTGCGGCAACTAGCTGCTTCGACTGAAGTTAGACCGGACCGTTCCGTGACCGGGCAAGCATTTGCTCGCCTGGTCACGGAACGTGCGATCAGTCGGCGCTGGATTGTCAGCAGTTGTCGTCGACCAGATTGCCCAGCGCCAGGTGGGTCACCGTGACCGGCCAGAAGGTCGTTGTGAATTGAGTGCACTTCTTGCCGTAGTGCCAGATTTCGGCCCGCGCATCGTAGTCAAGCAGGTGCGAGCCCAGCTTCAGGTGCATGTAGTCACCGTGTCCGATCGCCGGATCGGTGTCGTACCGGAGCTCCTCAATGGCGGTCATGTGGGTTGCCGAATCGCCCGGCACTGTTTCGTCGTCCTCAGAGCCGATAGCGGTCCACTCTGTGCCGCCGTCGCCCTGTGGGTTCTGCGCGTTGTCGTCCAGGTAATTGAGGAAGTCTGAGTCCGGCCGCAGATCCCGGCACTGCTCGTGGGTGATGGCGCAGGCATTGGCCCAATCGGTCCCGATGTGCGGCGTACCGAGGGTGACAACGTCCTCCACGACCAGGCGCGGCGGGAAGGCGGGGTCTCCCGCTTGCACCTTGTGGATCGCGTATCGGATGATGAGCCCGCCCATCGAGTGCCCGACCGCCTTGATCGGATGCAGGTCCTTGGTGTATCGCTCATAGACCATCCACGCCCAGTGATAGGCAAGGTGCCGGATCCGCGCATCCGTGGAATGCCCGACGATCACTCCATTTTCGCTGACATGGCCGCTGGAATAGTGGACGTCGTGGCTGCCGTAGTCGCCGATGTCCACATTGACCATCGGAGTGCGCCCGTCCGAACTGCAGTTGTTGTCGTCGGCGTAGTAATTCGCCACCACGAACGTGTTGATCCAGCCCGTGTCGCGCAGGGCGTCGAGCATGTCGCCCCAGGTGCCGTTGCAGCTGTTGCTTCCGCCCCGCTCGAATCCGTGGATGAACACCACCCGGGTGTTGGTGGAGATTCGCCCGCCGTGCACCACCCGCACTCCCCGGGTGCCGCCGAGGTCCACGGCCGTCGCCGAGCCGGTCACGCAGGTGTCCACTGTGGACCTTGAATATGTTGATCCGAAGTCGTATACCCCACCACCGCGGTGGTTGGCGGCGGGCTGGGTGAACACCGCCGTCGACCGCGACACCTCAGCGCAGCCGACCTTCGCGCCGAAGAACTGAACGTAGTTGGCCGAGGTGGAGATCGTGGTGTGGTTCGCCGGCAAGCGGATTCCGCCGATCGCGCGTTCGACGCCGCTGGTTTCGTCCTTGACCCATGCGCCCCACCACTGGCCGCCCGCGTCGGCCTCCTGTCGCCAGATCCGCAGCCGATACAGCCTGCCCACCGTCAGCGGGTAGGCAAGCCGGCAGCTGTATCCCCCTGTGAACTGAGCGCAACTGGTTCCGCGCGCGGCGTTGGCACTCCAGAGCGAGAAGATCGCCATGTCGCCGATCGATCCGTTGAACCGGTGACCCTGCGTCTGCAATCCGACGTAGCCGGTCGAGCTGGTGCCGGTCCACCAGAACTGGTTGGCCCAGAACCGGGCCTGCGCCTTCTCATCGATGCGCACGTGCTGATCGACATTCCAGAATCCCGATCCAGACCAGTTCCAGTACGAGCTGATGTAGGAATTTTGATGCTGGACCTGTATGCCAACTTCTTCTGTGCTGATGCCCGCCGTGTGTTGCGGCGCAGCGCTTGCGGGAGTCCCGGTTAGCAAGGCGCCAGCCAATACCAGTGCGAAGATTATCCTCATGTGGCTAGATTGAGGGATCGAGATGTGACGCTTCTCTACTGCGGCTCTAGCGGGGGCTGAAATGCGACTGCTCGGTCCGGTCGAGTTCTGGGACGGCGACGCTTGGCTGCCGGTGAAATCGGCCAAGCAGCGGGCGTTGCTCGCTGTCCTGGCGTTGAGTCCGGGACAGTCCGTGAAACGTGATGCGCTGCTTGAGATCCTCTGGGAAGGCAAGCCGCCGAAGTCCGCCGAACAGCTGCTCCACCACTATGTCTGGCGGCTGCGTCAGCTACTTTGCCGCGGCCCCGGGCAGGTACAGACCGCGCCCGGTGGGTACCTGCTGGCCGTGCTCGCCGAAGATCTCGAACACGAACGCTTTGCGGCTCTTTTGGCACAGGGACGCGAGGCTGAGCGCCGTGGCAACATCGACCGGGCGATCGCCTGTATTGCCACCGGTCTCGCCCTGTGGCGGGGCCCAGCTCTCGCCGATGTCAGGTCGGTTTCCTTCCTCAACGATGCGGCGCAACGGCTTGACCAACGCCGGATCGAGGCTCAGGAATCCCTTGCCGATCTGTTGATCGAGCATGGCCGCACGGCCGAAGCGATGGCGACGCTGGAGGCAGTGACCGCCGCCGATCCCTTCCGCGAACGCGCATGGCGGCTGCTCCTTCTGGCCCTGCATCAACAGGGCCGGCGGGCCGACGCGCTCGCCGCCTATCAGCGCCTTTGGCGCGTATGGAAGGAGGAGCTCGGCATCGAGCCCAGCAGGTCGCTGGCCGGCCTGCATCGCCTGATCCTTGCCGACGATCCCAGCCTGGACACCGCTCCCGCCCCGGACGCGATCCTGACGCCACCGCGGCAGCTGCCGGCCACGATCCGCCACCTGGTCGGGCGCGCCGCCGAGCTGCGCAGGCTGTCGGCACTTGCCGACGCCGCGGTCGCCAGCGGCGGCGTCATCGCCGCGATCGACGGCACCGCAGGCGTGGGCAAGACCACGTTGGCTGTCCATTGGGCACACCGGGTCGCCAGCCGATTCCCCGACGGCCAGCTCTACGTCGACCTACGCGGCTTCCATCCCGATGGCACGCCGACCGAGCCCTCCTCGGCGGTTCGCAGTTTCCTTAGCGCCTTGAACGTCGCCCCGCAGCGCGTACCAGCAGATCTGGATGCCCAGGCCGCTCTCTATCGCAGCCGTCTGGCCGGGCAGCGGATGCTGGTGGTGCTGGACAATGCAAGCGACGCCGAACAGGTCCGCCCGTTGCTGCCCGGATCTTCGGGCTGCCTCGTGGTGGTCACCAGCCGCAATCAGCTCACCGGTTTATGCGCCTCCGAAGGAGCTCATAGCCTGACCCTGGGTCTGCTGTCCACTGTGGAGTCACAGAAGCTGCTGGCCGCGCGGCTTGGCGCCGATCGCGTCAACTCCGATCCGGCTGCGGTCGATGAGATCATCGACCTGTGCGCACGGCTGCCCCTCGCGCTGGCCATTGCCGCCGCCCGCGCAGTCAAGCGACCCGCCATGCCGCTCGCCGACATCGCTGCCGACATGCGCGACACTCCCGGGCGCCTTGACCCCTTCCACACCGCGGATCCAGGTACCGACATACGAGCCGTCTTCTCATGGTCCCAGCGGCAACTGTCCCCCGCGGCCGCCCGGATGTTTCGCCTCCTCGGGCTGCACCCGGGCCCGGACATTTCGTTGGCCGCCGCATCAAGCCTCATCGGCAAACCGCTCAACGACACGCGCCTCGTGCTGATTGAGCTATGTGAGGCCCACCTGATCACCGAGCACACCCACGGCCGATTCACCGTCCACGACCTACTGCGGGCACACGCCGCCGAGCAGGTCCACCGCATCGAGCCCGGCGACCAACTGCGAGCGGCAAAGCACCGCTTGATAGACCACTACCTGCACAATGCGTACGCCGCGGACAGGCTGATGAACCCACATCGCGATCCGATTGCCCTATCCTCCGCCCAGCCAGGGACTGTCTTGCACAACTTCGCCAGCGATTTCGATGCCCTCGAGTGGCTGACCACCGAACATCACTGCCTGCTCACCGCGATCGAGCACGCCGCGCTCACCGGATGGGCCACTCAAACCTGGCAGCTCGGCTGGGTCTTCGCCCACTATCTCTACCGCCGGGGATACTGGCTTGACCATGTCACCACCGGCCGGGCGGCGGCCGCCGCCGCACAACGCATTGGCAACACCGAGGCCCAAGCCCTCACCAGCGTCAATCTCGCCCGCGCCCACCTCCAGCTATGCGATTTCGACCCAGCCCAGGACCAGCTTCTCAACGCCATCAACCTGACCGAGAAGGCCGGCGACAAGGCCCTGCAAGCCGAGGCGCATCACATCCTCAGCTGGGTCCACGACCTCAAGGGCTGCCATACCGAAGCCCTCACCCACGCGCAGCATGGCCTCACACTCTTCCAAGCCGCCGACCACCTAACCGGCCAAGCCAGAGCCCTAAACACGATCGGCTGGCTCCATGCCCAACAAGGAAACCACCACCAGGCCCTCACTTTCTGTGAGCCGGCCCTACAGCTGCACCAGAAACTAGGCAATGCCGAAGGCCAGGCAGCCACCTGGCACAGCATCGGCTACGCCCACCACCACCTTGGCAACCATCAGCTGGCGCTCACCTGCTACCAACATGCCCTCACCTTGTTCCGCGAGCTTCAAAACCGCTACTTCGAAGGCAACACGCTTGCCAGCATCGGCGACACCCACCACGCCATCGGCAACCACACCGCTGCCGACACCGCCTGGCGGCTGGCCCTAACCATCCTCGAAGACCTCAACCACCCCAACGCCGAAGACATACGCGCCAAGCTAAAGCCGCATGCGCCCATGAGCCTCGCCGAGCAGCTGCGCGGCGGGTCTGCATACCTTAATCAGCTCAACAACTCACCGAGCGGCACCTGAGGGTCGGCCAATCTCTCTAGATCCACCGGCTTACCGGAATAGCCGGCAGAGATCAGCGCACGGATATCGTCATGCACGTCCCACACGTTGACGTTCATCCCGGCCAGTACCCGGCCGTCCTTCACCCAGAAGGCTAAAAACTCCCGCGCTGCAACATCGCCACGGAACACCACGGAGTCGTATCCGTTGGGCGCGGCCCAACCGGAGTACTCCATGCCGAGGTCGTATTGGTCGGAGAAGAAGTACGGGATCCAGTCGTACGACGTGGGCAGGCCCAGCATCGACCGGGCGACTGTCTGTCCACTTTGGCGGGCGTTCTCCCAGTGCTCGACGCGCAAACGCACGCCTATCAACGGATGCGGCCAGTTGGCAATATCGCCGCACGCATAGACGTCCGGATGGGAGGTCTGCAGTCCGGCATCAACAGTCACACCGTTGTCAACGGCCAGCCCCGCTTCGGATGCCAGCGAAATGTTTGGTGTTACGCCAACCCCGACAATCACCAAGTCGGCCGGAACAGAGTCGCCGGACGAAAGCACGACGGCTGAGGAGGAAATCGAGTCAACGCTCTGTCCAAAGTGGAACTTCACGCCGTGGGCGAGGTGCAGATCGCGGAAGACGGCAGCGACCTCATTGCCGAGCACGCGTTGCAGCGGAAGCTGTTCCATCTCGACGATCGCGACCTGAGCGCCATTGGAGGCAAACGCCGCAGCGGTCTCCAGCCCGATCCAGCCGGCACCTATGACGGCCACGTGAAGTCCGAGTCGCATCTGGGCTCGCAGCGCCTCGCTGTCGGCCAGGGTCCGCAGATACCGCACATGAGACTGGTCGACTCCGGCGACGTTGAGACGGCGTGGGCTGGCTCCAGTCGCCAGTAGGAGCTTGTCGTATCCGACGGAGTCGCCCGACGAAAGCGTGACAGTGTGCGCGTCCAAGGAAACAGCCGTAACCCGCTGACCCAAGCGAAGATCAACAGCATTCTCCCGGTACCAGTCAAAAGGATGCGCAAATACCGAAGAGCGCTCCTGGTTCCCCAGCAGGTACCCCTTGGAGAGCGGAGGTCGTTCGTATGGCGGCTCGGGCTCGTCCCCGATCATGATGAGGTCGCCGGTATAGCCCTCGGACCGGAGCGTCTCGGCGGCGTTTACACCGGCAAGCGACGCTCCGACGATGACGAATGCCATACCGTTCATTCAATCAGATTGATGTCATCGATGCGACGACTCCACGGATGTGCCTTGAGCCGCACCTTAGACCCGGGCGCGATAGACGACGGCATGGGCAGGGCCCAGGCGGTCAGCCGCTCCGACTTGCCATCGTCAACGGCCAGGTAGTGCACCCGAGGCACCCGCCACACGTAAAGCTCTTGCTTGGGCGAGAAGCGAGATGGCCGCCAGGGTTCGCGCCACAGCACCTCTCCGGTCACCGTTTGCGTCATCGCCAGGTCCAGCACGGTACGCACAAGCAAATAAAGCGCGCGCAGCACGAGATAGGCACCAAGGAGCAGGCCGATGGTGGTGATCAGAAGCGGAGGCACCCGCCAGAACAGGACCAGCGCGACTCCGCCCACCAACCGCATACCGGCCTGCCGCAAGAGGTCGGGCACTGATCGGCCATAGCGGTCCCAGCCGCGCGGATAGTCGACCCGGACCCGGCGCCAGCCACCGGCCTGGGAGGACCAGCGCAGGTCTCGCTCGTCCCCGCCGATCTCCAGCGTCGCGCCGTGGGTCACGCCGAGGGCTGAGCCGTAAGCCAAATACCGCTCCCATCTGTCGATGGTGGTCGCCGGTTGCTCGGCGAACGAGGCATGCGAGCGCATGAAAGCCCTTACGCCAAGCCAATGCTGGGCCGCTTCGAGGCCGGCGGCGCTGTGCTGCGCCCGCTGGCCCGCCGCGATCAGCCCGCCCAGCGCCAGCAGCACGAGGAAGCCGGCGACGATCGCGGACCCGTTGCCGGTGGCCCAGAAAATGGAGCCGCCCACTGCCACGGCTGCGGCGAGCGCGCCTGACGCAAGCCAGATCAGCGTGCGCTGGTCGAAGCGGAGCTGACTGAGCCCGGCGTCCTTGGCCTCCTGAAGCGCGAGCCGGCTCAGATCGGCGAAGTTGAGCTTGCCGGTCGGGATGACCCCGCCGACAACCGCGCCGCTGAGCCGGTCGAAAACCACTTGCTCATAAGCATTCAGGCCGGTCGGATACTCAGGTCCAATGTGGACTGCCGTGCGTTCGCCGGTGAGCCGGAACTCGACGAACCGGCGGGCCCCCAGATCGAGGATGGTCGCTTCGGCTAGATCCGGTGCGGGCTGCCATTGATTGACCAGAAGTGCCACCACCGCGGGCGACTCAGAGCGCAGGTCTTCGGTCGCCGGGCCCGGTTTCAGGACACGACGCCGGGTAAGGATCAATACCAGGGCATATGAGACAAGCCATAGCGCGACTGCGGCAGCACTGACGATCACACTCGTCTCACGGCTCACCGGATGATTAAACGGCATCCCGGCCCGGCGAGAAAGCACGGATTTCCCTGCGACGTGCCCACCCAGCGCCGGATGATGATCCCGACAACCCTAGGAAGGGAGAATCAGCATGACCACCGCAAAGGAAATCATGCACCAGGGCGTCGAATGCGTGCCCGCCACGGAGACGCTGGATCGCGCCGCCCAGATGATGCGCGACATGCAAGTCGGCTCATTGCCCATCTGCGGCACCGACAACAAGCTCAAGGGCATCCTGACCGACCGCGACATCGTCGTGAAGTGCGTGGCCGCCGGCAAGGACCCGGCCAAGATGACCGCGGGCGAGCTGGCGCAGGGCAAGCCGGTCTATGTGGAGTCCAACGCGAGCGAGGACGAGGTCGTCAAGCTGATGGAGCAGCACGCGATCCGGCGCGTACCCGTGATGGAGAACAGAAAGCTGGTCGGCATGATCAGCGAGGCGGATCTCGCGCAACACCTGCCGGACAAGAAGCTGGCCCACTTCGTCAGCACGATCACCAAAGCGCCGCCGACACCGTCCGGCCGCGACAAGGTCAGCTCTTCGCGGGCGAAGGCGACCACCAGCTCGGCCAAGATGAGCAACGCCAAGGCGCCAACCGGGCGCGCAAAGACCAAGTGACCGTGGACATCCAGAAAATAGTCACATGCGACTGCGGCTTCGAGGCCATCGGCACCGACGATGACCTTGTAGAGATCATGCAGGCGCATGAGCGTGACACCCACGGGCGCGAGGTGACCCGTCAAGAGGTGCTGGCCCTGGCCAATCCGATCGATCCGATCGGTGGCCAGGGCTAGCACCCTGATCTGGTTTGGCTACCGGCTGGCCCGCGGCATCGTCGTCCGCGGCCCGCCCGTTGTGCTCTTCGGCCGGATTCTCGTGGCGAGCCAGACGAAAAGCACCGCCAACGCGATCTGAATCGCATGCCTGATCCAGTCGATGCCCTTGGTCTCGCCCACACCCAGCCAGTCGGCAAGGAGCCCGCCGAGCGTGGCCGCGAGGATACCGGCGATGACGGTCATCCAGATCGAGATGTCCTGCCGTCCCGGTAGGAGGAGTCTGCCGAGGACACCTATCAAGGCGCCCCCGATGATCCCCCACAGAATTGTTCCGAGCATGTCAAACCCCCAATCAAGAACATTTTCTCTGGGGGTACCGGATCAGCGTGCCCAAATGGACAAACCGCTCCGATTAACTCCGCGCGACCGCATTGGCCATGATCGCGTCGTGCAGGAAGACGGTCAGCCCGGGCTTGATCGCCTCGTACGTGGCCATGAACCGCTCATCCGCGAGGTACATCTCGGCCAGGCCGGTCTGGATCTCGTATGAGCACTCGTAGTACCACTGGCTGATGTGCTGGCGGTGCTCCTCGGCGAGCTCCATCGCTTCAGGGCTGTCCGCAGCCGCACCCGAGTCCATGACCGCCACGATGCGGCGGCCCCAGTCCTCGCTCTGCTCCTTGATGCGAAGCCAGTCCTCCTTGGTGTACTGGCTGGTCTTACGGACCGACTCCTGGTACGCGTCGGTGTCGCCCCAGCGCTGCTCCGCCTCCTCGGCGTACTGATCCGGGTCGAAGTCGCCCCAGACCTCGAAGCGCTCTTGCGGTGTCAGTTTGATTCCCACTTTGGTTGCCTCCATCGCGAACTCGATCGCATTGACCATCTTCTCCAACCTGGTGATCCGCTCGGTCAGCAGTTGGTGCTGCCGGCGCAGGTGCGAGGTCGCATCCGCCTTCGGATCGTCGAGGATGGCCGCGATCTCCTCGAGTGAGAACTCGAGCTCCCGGTAGTAGCGGATCTGTTGCAGCCGCTCCAGATCCGCATCGTCGTACCGGCGGTATCCGGTGCTCGTGCGATCGCTGGGCGACAGCAGCCCGATCTCGTCGTAGTGGTGCAACGTGCGTACGGTCACTCCGGCGAGCTCGGCCACTTTCCCGATGCTGTAGCTCATGTGTCCTCCCTCCTTCCGCGAATTAGGTTCCAGCCTCCCGTTACGTGAGAGTCAAGTCGAGTTTTGCGCACTTCGCGGTCGGATCAATGTCTATCCATGCATGAGTGCGCATGGAGGCTCCTACGGTGACGCCCATGAGAATCCCCAGTAACGACCATGGCGACTCCCGGCGGCCGCCCCGCCGCGGACGCGCCAAGGGACTCGCCACAGTCGCCCTCATCGTCATTGTCGGTGGAGCCCTCGCCGGCGGTGTTGCCGCAGCGGTCGCTTCGAGCCCGGCGCAGGCCGCCGTGCCCGACCGGTGGGCCTTTGCCTACATGCACAACGCGACTCCCCCGCCCGGGCTGCTCATGGACCCGTCGCGCCAGTTCAAGAGCGACGGTGTCATCAACAGCACCGTGACGGCCGGGCCCATCGGCCGGTACCGGGTCGTCTTCCCGAACATCGCCTCCGCCAACGGTGTCGCCCACGTGACCGCCGTCGCCGGGGACGCGAGATGGTGCCAGGTGTTCAACCTGTTCACCTCCGGCGCCAATCAGGTCGTGGAAGTCCAGTGTTACAAGCACTCCGGCGTCAACACGCCCGACTGGTCACGCTTCACGGTGATGTACTCGACCAGCTCGGGTGGACCCGTGGGAGGCGGCACATATGCCTATGTGCACGGCAAAATCACCGGTGGCACCGGCGCCTCCTATAACCCGGTGGGCTTGGTGAACACGATGAGCCACGGCGGCATCGGCTCTGGCACTTACAAGGTTTGGTTGCCTGGCACGGGTACCGGCCTGTTCGACGGCAACATTCAGGTGACCGCTCAGCATCCCAACAGCCCGCGACGCTGCAAAGTGGACAGTTGGAACCCGATCGCCGGCGGGCAGGACATCGTCGTCCGTTGCTACAACGAGGCAAGCGCTCCGGCGGACAGCTACTTCAACCTCACCTATCACCGAGAGCGGTCGGTCTACGGCGCGTTCAACCCGCCGAAGAACTTCGCCTATCTGTGGACTCCCGCCTTCCCGGGCGGCCCGTCCAACTACAACTCGGTGGGCTCGGTCAACACCTTGACCCCGTCCGGGCCCGGCCAGTCGTACATCGAGTTCCACAAGGTCGGGTACAAAGAGACGCACATCCAGGTCACCGCGTTCAAGGGTGGCGCCAACTACTGCAACCTCCAGGAGGTCTGGCACCTCTCCGGGGCGGTCGTGGTCGTCCGCAACGTGATCTGCTTCAATGCCGTTGGCGCCCAAGCGAACACGGATTTCTTCATCACCTACACCTCGCGGGTCTAAGCCCTCGCAGCAACTCCACAGGACTTGCGACTTAGAGCTGTGTCATAACGACAAGTCCTGTGGAGTTGCGCCGGTGCGGGGAGGAGATGGCCGGCTAGTGCACGCCCGCCATCAGTCTCTGGATTGCCTTGGCCCCCATCCAGAAGGCGAAACCCATGACCACCGCGATGCCGCCGATGGTGCCGTAATAGACCACATCCGAGAACTGTTTGCTCAACGGCGCGATCCAGATGTTGAGCGCGTTTCCGGCCGCTGTCGCCAGGAACCACAGGCCCATCACCTGGCTCGCGTAGCGCAACGGCGCCAGCTTGGTGGTCGCCGAGAGCCCGACCGGGCTCAGTAGTAGCTCCGCGATGGTCTGCACCAGGTACACCAAAATGATCCACCAGGCCGAGATGAGACCCTTGGCCGCCAGCGACCCGGCCACCGCCATGAGGATGAACGACAGTCCCACCCCGATGATGGCCCAGGAGAATTTCTTGGGGGTGCTGGGTTGACGCGGCCCCATCCGGATCCACATCCACGCGAAAAGTGGCGCCAGCAACAGGATGAAGGCGGAGTTGACCGATTGGAACCACGCTGTGGGGATGGTGAACAAGCCCAGATCCCGGTCGACTTTGGTCTCGGTGAACAGGGTGACCACGCTGCCCGCCTGGTCGTAGATCATCCAGAAGAGCGTGGCGCCAATGAAAATCCNNGCGATGGTCTGCACCAGGTACACCAAAATGATCCACCAGGCCGAGATGAGACCCTTGGCGGCCAACGATCCGGCTACCGCCATGATGATGAAGGACAGGCCGACCCCGATGATGGCCCAGGAGAATTTCTGGGGGGTACCGGGTTGGCGCGACCCCATCCGGATCCACATCCAGGCGAAGAGCGGAGCAAGCAACAGGATGAAGGCAGAGTTGATCGATTGGAACCATGCGGTCGGGATGGTCAAGAAGCCGAGATCCCGGTCCACCTTCTTTTCGGTGAAGAGCGTGAGCACGCTGCCCGCCTGGTCGTAGATCATCCAGAAGAGCGTGGCGCCAATGAAAATCCATACGAAGGCCTGGATCCGGGAGTGTTCCTGCGGGGCAAGCTCCCGGTCGCGGAACATCATCACGAAGTAGGCGATCGGCACTCCCAATGCCAGCAGGCCAAGCGAATACTTCACGTGGTTGGCGTTGAATGTCCCGGCCGCGACATCGATCGCGACGAGGACGGCGACCACGCCCGCCACGATCGCCGCGATCGTCAGGAACTTGCGCCGTTCGCCGGAGAGCAACGGCCGGTGTGGCGTAAGGCCCACGCCCTCGAGGCGTCGCCCACCTATCACGTATTGAATGACCGCGAAGGTCATGCCCACGGCGGCAATGCCGAAGCCGATGTGGAATTGCTTGCGCTCGGCGAATAGTCCGGTGATCAAAGGTGCGAGCAACGCACCGATGTTGATGGCCATGTAGAAGAGCGTGAAACCGGCGTCACGCCGTGCCTCGGGCAACTCGGTGTGCTTGTCGTAGAGCTCGCCGACCATCGCCGAGATGTTGGGCTTGAGCAGGCCGGTGCCCAGGACGATGAGACACAGTCCCAGATAGAAGGTCCACTGCACGGTGATCGCGAGGACGTAGTGGCCCAGCGCGATGATGATGCCGCCGAGCAGGACGCTCTTGCGCGTGCCGAGCACCCGGTCGGCAATCCAGCCGCCGGGCAACGACATGAGGTAGACCATCGAGTTGTAGGTGGCGAATATCGATGCCGCGGCAGCGTCGTCCATGCCGAAGCCACCGTCGGTCAGCTCTGCTGCCAGGAACAGAGTGAGGATGGCCCGCATGCCGTAGAAGCTGAACCGCTCCCACATTTCGGTGAAGAAAAGCGTGCTCAACCCGGCGGGATGACCGAACCATCCCTTGGTGGGGGCAGCGGGCCTGTGTGGCACATCTTCTGCAACGACCATAAAACGGACAATAGCGTGCGAAGGACCTCAGGGAGGCGGAACTTCGGATCACCGGGTACTGTCGTACGGTCGTCTGCGAACGCTGGGAATCGTCGCGATCCCCGCGTCGTTGCACCACCTGATTGCTGACTTATCACAAGGAGAGCTGATATGGGCGAGCGCATGCTTCGGGGAAGCCGTCTGGGGGCCGTCAGCTACGAGTCCGACCGCAATACGGAGCTCGCACCGCGCCAGAGCCGCGAATACCTGTGCGCCAACGGCCACCAGTTCGAGGTGCCGTTCGCGGTTGACGCCGAAGTGCCCGCGACCTGGGAATGCAAGTTCGATGGCAGCGTCGCCCGGCTGGTTGACGGCAACGAGCCGGAGCAGAAGAAGACCAAGCCGCCACGCACCCACTGGGACATGCTGCTCGAGCGCCGCTCGGTCGAGGAGCTCGAGGAGATCCTCAACGAGCGCCTACAGGAAGTCCGGACCCGTAGAGGTCGTTAGTCGACGATTTCGCCTTCGATCACTTCGTCAGCCGCTCCCGACTTCGGGGGCGGCTTTCGTGTCGTCTGAACCTTCACCTGGCGCGGGCCGAACATCTCGGAAGCGGCCGAGGAGGAAACCCGCTTCTCGGTGGCCCGGCGGAAGCGGTTACGCACGAGCTTTCTGACCGGCGGGAGCAGCAACAGCAGGCCGGCCACTCCGGTCAGGTACCCGGGAGTCATCAAAAGCAGCGCGGCCATCAGGCCGACCACTCCATAGAGCACCTCATCGCCGGCCGGTCCCCCAGCCTCGCGGGCAGTCCGGAGCCTGCGCCAAGCCCGGAGCCCTTCGCGCCGCACAAGCAGCGTGCCCAGGAGGCTGAGCGCGATCAGGCCGAGGATCGCGGCCGGCAGGCCGACCAGCTTGGCCAGGCCGATGAGCGTGAAGAACTCCGCCGCTCCCAGGACCAGGACGGCGAGTGGGATCCAGCGCAGCCTACGCACTAGGGCCAGCGGCTCTTGGGCTTGAACGCTTGGCGCAGCGAGTTGCGGCGGGACTGGGCGCCCCAGACCGTGACCCGCCAGAGGGCTTCTTTGACGATCGAACCGCTCATCTTGCTCGCGCCGTGCTCGCGCTCGGCGAAGGTGATCGGGACCTCCGCCAGCGTGAATCCATTACGGTGAATGCGCCAGGTCAACTCGACCTGATAGCTGTAGCCCTGGGATTGGATCGAGTCGAGCTCGGCTTTATCCAGCACGCTGAGCCGGTAAGCACGATAGCCGCCGGTGGCGTCCTTGAGGCTCATGCCCAGCACGACGCGGACGTAGAGGTTGCCGCAGCGCGAAAGCAGCAGCCGGTGCACCGGCCAGTTGACGACCGTGCCACCCCGGACATAGCGGGACCCGATCACCGCGTCGGCCTCGCGCAGCGCGTTGAGCAGGAGCGGAAGCTCCTCGGGCGCGTGGGAGCCGTCGGCGTCCATCTGGACCACCGCGTCATAGCCATGCTCGCGAGCCCATTTAAAGCCGGCGATGTAGGCAGCTCCCAGCCCTTCCTTGCCGGCCCGGTGCAGAACGTGCAGCTGCGGGTCGGCCTCGGCCAGCTCATCGGCGATGTCGCCGGTGCCGTCCGGGCTGTTGTCGTCGGCCACCAAGACATCGACCTCGGGGACGGCCTTGCGCACGCGAGCGGTGATGAGCCGAACGTTTTCCGCCTCGTCGTAGGTCGGGATGATCACCACGACCCGGCCAACACCCGGATACCCGTCCACCTGCTCGCTCACGTCCTTCTCCGTCTCGCAAAGACCGCCAGCACCAGGGCGGCCACGGCCAACAATGTCAGCGCGAGCTCTGGCCACGCGCCAAGTCTGGTAGCAAGAGTAGACGACTCCCCGATGTGGAGTTCACGGACTATCACCGCAGGTTTGTTGAAATCGGTCGCATCGTGCACTCGGCCGTCAGCGGTGACAAAGGCGGAGATCCCGACCGTGGAGGCCATCAGCGAGTCGCGGCCGTGCTCGACGGCCCGCAACCGCACCATGGCCAGCTGCTGAGCTGCCTCGGCCTCGTTGAAAGTGGCGTTGTTGGTCTGCACCGTCAGCAGTTGGGCCCCGTTTTCCACCACATCGCGGACGACCTCGTCATAGGCCACCTCGAAGCAGATGACGTCGCCCACTTTCGCCGGTCCCATGGTCAGCACGCCGGGTACGTCCCCCGACACGAAGTCGGTGCGTAGCAGCTTGGCCTGGTTGGTGATGGCCTTGGCGATGGGCTCGACGATCGGGCGCATCGGCAGGTATTCGGCGAACGGCACCGGATGCCGTTTGAGGTACATCTCACCAGCGCCCTGTGCCGGAAGCCACACAATGCCCGCGTTGCGCGACTCGTTCTCCCCCGGCCCACGCAACACCGCTCCCACCAGAATCGGCGCATTGATGCCCACCGCCGCCGAGTCGATGGCCGCGCGGGCATCGGAGTTCAGCAGCGGATCGATATCCGAGGCGTTCTCCGGCCACACCACGAGGTCCGGCTGCTTCGCCTGACCGGCCTTCACCTTCGCGGCGAGGTCCAATGTGGCGCGGACGTGGTTGTCGAGGACCGCGCGGCGCTGCTCGTTGAAGTCGAGGCCCATCCGGGGGACGTTGCCCTGGACGACGGCGACGATGACCGGAGGACCGTCCGGAGTGGACACCGGGAAGGCGAGTCCCAACAAGAGAACCGCGGCCGCTCCGGCCACGCTTGTGATCCACATCCGCAAAACCGGCGCGTCCTTGAACCTGGCCGAAAGGTGGATCATCGGTGCCACCGCCAGGAAACCTCCGGCCAATGCCACCATGAAGGTCACGAGGGGTGCGCCACCCGAGGCGGCGAAGTTCAGGGCGGGTGAGTCGCCTTGGCTGAAGGCGAGCCGGCCCCAGGGGAAACCGCCAAAGGGGGCGCGATCACGAAGCGCCTCCTGCGCCGACCAGAGCAGCGCGATGAGCAGCGGCCAGGACCAGGGCCGCTTGGCCACGAGTGGGCTCACCCAGGCGAGGGCCAGGCCGAGCAGCGCGAAGTAGCTTGCCTGGAACAGGGTCAACAAGATCCATGGGGTGTACCCGACATGCATGTTCGTCCAAGCCAGGAGCGGCCCGAAGAAGATCACTCCGGCCAGCAGCCCGAGCCCGAAACCGGCTCGTTTACGGCGATCTCGAGCCGCCAGAGCGAGCAGCGCGACGCCGATCGGGGCCAGCCACCACAGCCCGAAGGGTGGGAATGCGAGCAGAAGAGCGACCCCGGCGAGCACGGCCAGCCCGAGCGCCGGGAGCAGGCCCGACCGGCTTGCCGAAACGGCCTCGGTGTCATCGGATGTCGCTACTTCGTGCACGAGGACCACTACATCACCATCTCAACCGGGGATGAAACCGGGGCGCGACCTGTCGGTCGCGCCCCGGCCTTGCTCCTCTGCATGGCGACCTTCGGGCCGACATGACGTCGTTTTCTACTGGCCCCCCTACAGAACCTCACGACGGTACGCGTTTTACCGCTCCCAGGTCAAGATGCCGGCCCACGCAGTAGGACAGCAGCTTGAGCTGGGTGTTCCGCCGCAAGCAGACCCCCGGCGGCGAGGACATACGAGGTGTCCACGACAACCCGGGGATCTCGCGGAAGGGGATAACCGGCGGCGGCGTCTTCTAAACCAACGGAAAGGATATTTTGTGCTCGTCCCATCGGCTGATACCTGAGTACTCCGCCCGAGCCGATTACCAGCTGTACCGCTCGCAGGTCACGGCCACCGCGACGTGGCCCGCCCACCTCTACGGCTTCGCCCCGGGCATGTCTGCGTAGTGCTACCGCCACAGCCAGTCCGGCGATCTCCTCGTCCACCGGATGGGACGCCAACGATGGGTCGGCCGCCAAGAACTCCACCGCCTGCTTCAGGTTCGTTGACGTGGTCAGCCTTTCCAGCTCGGCCGCGGCCACCACTCCCGGAGCGGACCAGCGCATGCCCAGATCGCCTTCGACCGTGCGGGCGGCCACGAGCACCCCGGCAACCTCCGCCTCGCCGATCTCACCGGACGGATTGAGCACCGAATACACATCCGTGGTCGCTCCGCCGACGTCGACCACCAGCAGATCGCCTTCGACCTGCTTGGCCAGCAGCTCTACCCCCGTCAGCACCAGGTCGGGTGTCGCTCCCCGGACCAGTGACGCGAAGCGGGGACCTTTGGAGAGCTTCTTGCCGCCGATCACGTGTTTGAGGAAGACCTCGCGGATCGCTACCCGCGCCGGGCCGGGGTCGAGCACCCCGATGGCGGGCAACACGTTGGCGGCGCTGGTAACTGGTACACCGCCCTCAGCAAGCACACTCTCCAATGTGGAGCGACAGTCGGCGTTCCCGGCCAGTACCACCGGCACGCGCCATCGCGCTTTGGCGAGCCTCGTCGCGTTGTGCGTGATGGTCTCCTCGTCACCGCCATCAGTACCACCGACCAGCAACACAACGTCAGGCTTAGCCGCACGCAACTCACTGAGCGCAGTCTGATCGAGTCGCCCTGCGGCGATGTGGACGACCTTGGCACCGGCGGAAAGGCCTACGCGGTAGCCGGCCTGAGCGGTGACAAGTCGCTCGTAGCCTATGACTGCCAGCCTCAGCCCGCCCCCGGCGGATGAACAGACCAACACCTCGTCGGGCTGAACCCCCGTCGCCGCAACGGCTGCATCGAGTCCAATCAGGACATCCGTGTCGCTCGTGGTCCGGTGGTCGGCTGAGCCGATGAGATGTCCGTCCTCGACCGCGACCGCCTTGGTGAAGGTGGACCCGACGTCGACGCAGGTGACGATCACTTCGCTGGGACGACGACCGTGCCGGTGGCGGTGACCGCAATGATAGGCGGGTCAAGGACTTCGGCCTGGGAGCCTTCGGTGCCCCGGCACACCACCCGCGCCTCGAAGTCGATGGTCCGGCTGCGGTTGCCCATCCGGGTCACCGTGGCACTGATTTCGAGGACGTCCCCGGCCCGCATCGGCGCCTTGAATTGAACGTCCGAATAGGACGCGAAGAGTCCCTCATCACCGTCGGTGCGGATGCACACTTCGGTTGCCACATCACCGAAAGCCGCGAGCGCGTAGGCGCCGTCGACCAGATTTCCGGCGTAGTGCGCATGGCTGTAGGGGACATAGCGCCGGTGGATCACGGTAATCATTTCTTGCTCCTCTGGGTTACCAGGCTGTGCACGAGATAGCTGGCCACCTCGCGGGGAGTAGTACCGCGGCCGAAAATCCGGTCCACACCAAGTTCTTCGGTCATCATCTCGTCGAAGCGCGGGCCGCCGACGATGAGTAGTGGGCGCTTGTCGGCAGGCAAAGCCTCGCGGAAGGCGGCCGACATCTCGCGGGTGTTGTGCAGGTGTGCATCTCGTTGCGTCACAACCTGAGACACAAGCACTGCGTCGGCCTTCTCCGCCTTTGCCGCTGCCACCAACTCCGGCACGGTGATCTGCGCGCCCAGGTTCACCACCTTGAGCTCGCGGTAGTACTCGAGACCCTTCTCCCCCGCGATCCCTTTGAGGTTAAGGATCGCGTCGATGCCGACCGTGTGTGCGTCGGTGCCGATGCACGCGCCAACGACGGAAAGCTTGCGGCGCAACTTCTGCTTGACGACCGTGTTGACCTCTTTGGCAGTCAGCAGCGGGAAGTCCTGCTCCACCACCTGTACCTTGTCCAGCTCCACCAGATGCCGCACCGACCCGTAGACCACGAAGAAGGTGAATCCGTCGCCCATTTGTTTGGCGTGCACGAGCATCGCAGGCTCGAGACCCATCTTGGCGGCCAGCTGAAGCGCGGCGCCTTCGGCCTTCTTGTCGTGCGGGATCGGCAGCGTGAACGACACCTGGGTCATGCCGTCGCCCGTGGTGTCGCCGTATGGCCGGACGATAGGACGGCTATACGTTGCGACACCTGGCTTTACAGTGTCGCCATCCTTAGCCTTCATCTCGGCCCACCTCCAGCAGTTCCGTGGCCGGGTTGTAGTAATCCGGCTCGTGTTTGGCGACACCGTCCAGGCCCTTGCCCCGATTGGCCGGCCGCTTCATGATGCCGAAGGTCCCGTCCGCGATCGCGTTGAGCAGAGTGTCGTCCACTATCTCTGCCAGCAACTCCACCGCCTCGCCCAGCACCTGCCCGGCCCGCTGCTGAATGAACCCACCCGGCGCTGGCACGAAGTCCTCGTGCAGCCCCCCGCATGCGCCGAGCACATAGCGCACGTTCTGCAGGGCGATATCGCGATCGGAGAGCCACGGCGTCACCACGGCCTCGGTCATCATGCCCACGAGTAGGATGCCTTGCCCGGTAAGGGTTCCGACCAGGTTGAAGAACCCGTCGAGCAGGTTGCCCCGGAACACGTCTCCGGTCATGTGCTTGGTGGGCGGCATCCACTTCAGCGGCGCCTCCGGGAAGAGCTCTCGCGCGAGCAACGCATGCGCCAGCTCCATCCGGAAAGACTCCGGCAGATCCGGGTTGATTTCGAAGGCGTGCCCGATGCCGAGCTGCCAATCCTCAAGCCCTGCCTCGTGCGCGAAGTATTCGTTGAGCAATTGGGAAACCGTGACCGTGTGGGCGGCTTCCACCGCATCGGCGGTGGTGAGGTAGTTGTCTTCACCAGTGTTGATGATGATGCCCGCCCGGGCGTGGATCTGACGCGAGAAGCGCTGGTCCACAAAGGTTCTGATCGGGTTGATGTCCCGGAACAGGATGCCGTACATCG
>DPJL01000386.1 GCA_003543035.1 Micromonosporaceae bacterium
CCGGATCCCCCAACTATTTCGGGGTCGGACCCTTAGCGCGGAGTTAGTCTGATCCGCATGGCGTCGCGGCGAACGGCAGCAATCGGGGCGACCGTGCTCGTGGCACTCGCATGGCTCACCGCCTGCAAAACCGACGAATCCGCTCCGCTGCCCGACCGGCTGGCCGCGGTCGACTGGCCCAAGTTCCTCGGGCACTGTCCCTTCGAGTCCCAAGGGCTCGGCATGAAAATCGACGGCATCGTCAAGGCCGACGTCACCGGTGACCGGGCGCCGGACACCATCATCATCGACAGCTGCGAGTCGACCACGGCATCAAACGCCCAGACGGTGGAGATTTTCGACGGCAGCTCCGATCCCGCCGCGCCCACCAGACTCGGCATTCTGCTCGAAGGCGATCCGGACTACCCGCGGCGCGTAAGTGTGCGGGTCGATCCTGATCGGACGATCGTGATCGAGGCCAAGGGGTTGCAGGACGGATCGCCGCGCTGCTGCCCCGATCTCGCCATCGTGGCCGCTTACGCCTGGCGTGACGGCACTTTCGTCACGCTGAGCCGGAAGAACACGCCGATCTAGCTCAGACCGGTACCACCAGACTGGCGACATACCCCGAGGTGGCGTCCCCGGTGACGGTGGCCATCTGCTTGGTGACACCATCGCGGAACACTCCATCGTTCTGCAGGGTGGTCCTGGACATGTTGGAGATGCTCGAGCTGTAGCCACTCGTGGCATAGACCGCGTTGCACACCGCTTCGGGCAGGGCGAGTTGCGATGTCGCCGCCTTGTTCCCGGCCGCGGTTGCCGCGCTCAGCGTCGGGTACACCTCGAAGTGGATGTGCGGCCACCGGCCGGAGTAGGCGCCCGGGAAGACACTCTGGAAGGTAAGGGCACCCGAGCTGTTGGCCTCCTGAACACCCCGCAGATAGTTCTCATTTGTGACGCCCGGCGAATACATCGAGTAGAGGCCGTTCATGTCGCAGTGCCAGATATAGACCGCGGCACCGGCATAGGCCGCGCAACCGTTACCGGTGTTCTGAATGGTGAGATTGATGGTCAGTGGCACACCCTTGGCGGTTGCCGACCCTGTCCCGATGCTCGACCGGATGTCGCTGCGCACAATGCCGCTCTGGGTCAGGATGTTCGGGCCGTTGGAGCCGTCGCCCGGGAAGGGTCCCGCCGTTTCGGAAGGGATCTTCTCGCAGCTCCCACCCGCCGTGGCCGCCGGTGTCGTGGCTGAGCCGGTCTGCGTTGCGCCCTGGGTGGCCCCTGGCGCGGCACTGTCGGTGCTGCATCCGGCCAGGGTGACCAGCCCGGCGGCGCCGAACAGTCCCAGCACTCGCCTGCGCTCCAGCAGGGTGGAAAGATCGAAGGCCAAACCTCGATCGTGATCGTGTAATTCGGTTTCCATACACCTCATGTTCCAGCGAAAACTCAATGTTTGCTCGGAACCCGCGGTGCGTTTCCTGACACGGCCGCCGTTGCCCATCCGTCCGGCGATGGGCAACCCCCGTTGTGCGGCGGTCGGTCGCGGGGCCAATTCTCGGGCAAGCTCCTTGCCAATTTCTTGCCATCGCCGGTGGGCGTGGCTACCATCGCCTCGACCTGGGCAGGTTCATGGAGGGACATCGACGTGGTCGAGTTCAGCTTGCTCGGCTCCGTCCGCGCCGTCCATGAGGGCCGTGAGCTGGAGCTGGGCCGACGGCAGGAACGTTGCCTGCTGGGTTTGCTGCTGCTCGAAGCCGGTCGCGTCGTGACCACCGACCGCATCGTGGGACTACTCTGGACCGATGTCCCGCCCGCTACCGCAAGAGCCACTGTGCACAGTTATGTGGCGCGGCTGCGATCGGTCCTTGCCCCGTATGACGTGCGAGTGGCGACGCGTGGAGCCGGATATGTCGCCGAGGTCGATCCGCAGACGGTCGACGTACACCGGTTCACCCAGGCCATGGCCAATGCCCAGCAGGAGACGAATCCGCAGGCACGGGCCGAGATGCTCGGTGAAGCGCTCGCGCTGTGGCACGGCCCGCTGCTGGCCGATGTCGCTGACGAGCAGCTGCGGGGCCGCCTGGGCGCACGCCTGATCGAGCAACGTCTGCTCGCTCAGGAGTGGTGGGCCGAAGCCGCGCTGGCCGTCGGGCGCCACGGCGATGTCCTAACCGGACTCACCGAGGTGGTGGAGAGCCATCCCACCCAGGAGCGGCTCGTCGGCCTGCTGATGCAGGCTCGCTATCGCTCCGGTGACGTGGCCGGCGCCCTTGCCGCCTTTGGCATCGCCCGCCGGAGTTTGGCCGATCAGCTGGGGATCGAGCCCGGCGACGAGCTCAGCGAGCTGCACCTCGCCATCCTCAACCGGAAAGCCCTTTCACGAGTACCGGATGCGCCGCGCCCCAGGCAACTACCGCCGGACGTGGCCACCTTCAGCGGCCGCGCGGCACAGCTGCGGCTGCTCGACGATCTGCTCCCGGCCGACGCCGGCCACCTCCCCCGGACCGTCGTGATCTCAGCCATCGCCGGGACTCCGGGCGTGGGCAAGACAGCACTCGCGGTGCACTGGGCGCACCGGATGGCCGGCCGGTTCCCCGATGGCGAGCTCTATGTGAACCTGCGGGGCTTCGACCCGGCCGCGCCCGCGATGAGCACTGAAGAGGCGGTGCGGGGTTTCCTTGACGCGCTTCAGGTGCCACAGCATCGGATCCCGGCCGGGCTACAGGCTCAGTGCGGGCTCTTCCGCAGCCTGATGGCCGACAAGCGGGTGCTGATCATCCTCGACAACGCCCGCGACGCCGACCAGGTCCGGCCGCTGCTACCCGGCTCGCCCGGCTGTGTGGTGCTGGTGACGAGCCGCAATCAGCTCACCGGCCTGGTCGCCACCGAAGGTGCGCACTCGCTGGCACTCGGTCTGCTCAATGCCGCAGAGGCAAGGCAACTGTTGATCCGCCGGCTCGGTGAGGCACGCGTCGTGGCCGAGCCCGAGGCGACCGAGGAGCTGATCGTGCTGTGTTCGGGCCTCCCGCTCGCTCTCGCCATCGCCTCGGCCCGTGCGGCCACCCACCCTCATCTGCCATTGACTTCACTCGTCAACGATCTGCGCGATGTGCACGGTGGGCTGGCCGGTTTCGCCAGCGATGATCTGGCCACCGATGTCCGCGCCGTCTTCTCCTGCTCCTATCAGGCGCTCAGTCCCGATGCGGCCCGCTTGTTCCGGCTCCTGGGCACTCATCCGGGCCCTCACCTCGGCCTGCCCGCGGCCGCCGGGCTCGCCGGCTGGAGTCCGGCGCAGACGCGGCTGGTGCTCGCCGAGTTGGAGCGGGCGCATTTGGTTACCCAGCAGGCTCAGGGCCGCTTCGGTTTCCACGATCTGTTGCGCGCTTATGCCCGCGAGCTGACCGGGGAAATCGATTCCGATGTGGACAGTCGGCAGGCGGTGCACCGCATGCTCGACCACTATCTGCACACTGCCCATCAGGCCGACCTTCTGCTCGACGCACACCGCGACGGGATCACGCCGGTGGCGGCGCTCGCCGGCGCCGTGCCGGAGGACCTTGCCGATTTCGATGCGGCGATGGCTTGGTACACCTCAGAACATGCTGTTTTGCTTGCTGTGCTGAACACCGCCGCCGCGACCGGGTTCGACGTTCACGTGTGGCAGCTCGCGTGGACCACGGCCAACTTCTTTGAGCGGCGCGGGCATTGGCACGACTGGCTCACCTCACAGGGCCTCGCGCTCGCCGCCGCCACCAGATTGGCCGACGGGTCGGGGCAGGCGCGCGTCCACCGCTCACTCGCCCGGGCGCACGCGCGGTTGGGCCGGCATGATGAGGCCCACGTCCACCTGCGAAGCGCGCTCGATCTTTACCGCCACCTCGACGACAACGTCGGGCAAGCCTACGCCCACCTCAACCTCAACGTGGTGCTGAACGAGCAGCACCGCTACAACGAGGCACTTTTCCATGCGCGACAGGCACTCGACCGGTACCGGGCCGCCGAACACGTGGTGGGGCAAGCGCTCTCACTCAACGCCATCGGCTGGTGCCATACCCGGCTGGGTGACCATCGGCAGGCGCTTGCCAACTGCCGCCG
>DPJL01000396.1:0-1467 GCA_003543035.1 Micromonosporaceae bacterium
GCCAAGGCTTACACGCTGAAGATCCATCACGAGGTCTACGAGCGGCACATGCGTGACCTGCTCGCCATCCCGGTCGTGGTCGGCCGCAAGACCGATCGTGAGCGCTTCGCCGGCGCCACCAGCACCTACACCCTCGAGGCGATGACCGGCGACGGCAAGGCGCTGCAGATGGGTACCTCACACGAGCTCGGGCAGAATTTCGCCAAGGCATTCGACATCTTCTATTCGTCCCAGGAAGGTGGCCGTGAGCTGGCCTGGACGACGTCCTGGGGTACCTCGACCCGGATGCTCGGCGGTCTGATCATGTGCCACGGTGACGACAACGGGCTGCGGCTGCCGCCGCTGCTCGCACCGACCCAGGTCGTGGTCACCATGGTGAAGGCATTCGAAGGCGGGCATGAAGCCGCGCGTTCGCTCACCGACGACCTCGCGGGGGCCGGGGTGCGTGTCAAGCTCGATGATCGGGTGGACACCCCGTTCGGCCGGCGTGCGGTCGACGCGGAGCTCAAGGGCATCCCGGTGCGGGTCGAGGTAGGTCCTCGCGACCTCGCGGCGGGCAACGTCACGCTCGTCCGGCGCACCGACGGATCGAAGACCCCGATTCCGCTTTCCGAGGTGGTCGGGGCGGTCACTGCGGCCCTCGAGGCGGATCAGAAGGCGCTCTACGAAGAGGCTCTGGGCAGGCGTGAGGCGCGGACGGTCGATGTGTCCACTTTGGACGAGGCGCTCGAGGCCGCGGCCACCGGCTGGGCCCGGGTGCCGTGGTCGGCGGTCGGCGTGGAGGGTGAGGCGCTCGCCAATCAGAGCGCGATCTCGGTCCGCTGCCTCTTCCGTGCCGACGGCGAAGTCCCCGCCTCGCAGGATGAGCCGGATCTCACCGCGATCCTGGCCCGCTCCTACTGACAACCGTCTGGCATAATTGCCCATTGGTATTCGACTCGGTCCTGGCGCCCTCTAACCCTGGGCCCGAGTTGTGTCCACGAGCCATCCGGACACCGCACCCCACGTGGCGCGAAGATGCTCACCTCAATCGCAACAGGAGCGAATAGACCGTGGCCGTCAAAATCCGGCTTCTGCGGATGGGTAAAATCCGCAACCCGCAGTACCGCATCGTCGTCGCCGACTCGCGCACCAAGCGCGACGGCAAGGCGATTGAATTCATTGGTATCTATCACCCCAAGGAGGAGCCCTCGCTTATCGAGGTCAAGTCCGACCGGGTGCAGCACTGGCTCTCTGTCGGCGCCCAGCCAAGCGAGGCCGTCATCGCCATTCTTTCCAAGACCGGCGACTGGCAGAAGTACAAGGGCCTGCCGGCTCCGACCGAGCCGCTGAAGGTGGCTCCGGCTCGCGCCGACCGCAAGGCGCTCTACGAGGCCGAGGCTCAGGCCGCCGCTGGTCTTGCGACCAAGGCGGAGCAGCCTGCGAAGGCTACGAAGAAGGCCGCAGCCAAGGCTGAGCCGAAGGCGG
>DPJL01000396.1:1549-6510 GCA_003543035.1 Micromonosporaceae bacterium
CGAAGGCGGAGAAGGCTGACGCCGCTGCAAAGACAGAGCCAAAGGCCGAGGCCAAGGCTGAGGCCGCTGTAGAGGAGACGGCCGTTGCGGCCGGCGACGACAAGTAGAGCGGCTGACGGTGCGCTCCGGCCTGCGCTGGAGCACCTGGTCAAGGGGATCGTGGAGCATCCGGACGACGTCCGGGTGCGCCTGGTCGACAACCGGCGTGGGGCCCGGCTCGAGGTTCGGGTACATCCCGAGGATCTCGGCACGGTGATCGGCCGCGGCGGGCGCACTGCCCGCGCCCTGCGTCAGGTGATCGGCTCGGTCGGCGGCAAGGGCATCCGCGTCGACATTGTCGACTCCTTCTGACGATGCTGCTTACCGTCGGTCAGATCGTCCGCCCGCACGGGATTCGCGGTGAAGTGATCGTGTTTCCCCGCACGGACGAGCCTGAACTGCGCTTTCGGGAGGGGTCGGTGTTCATTGCCGGCTCCTCCCGGCTCACTGTCGCCTCGGTGCGCCCGCACCTGGGCCGCTATCTGATCTTCTTCGAGGAGATCCCGGATCGGGACGCGGCCGAAGCCGCGCGGGGCCAGATGCTTGAGGTCGACTCTTCCTCGCTCCAGCCACCGGCCGATCCGGACGAGTTCCACGATCATCAGCTGGAAGGTTTGCCGGTCTTCACCACCTCCGGCGAGGCCGTGGGTGAGGTCCTGCGCATCGATCATGCGCCGGGTTCCGATCTTCTGGTCGTGAAGCGCCTGGATGGCCGGAACACCTTGGTGCCCTTCGTAAGGGAGATCGTGCCGACCGTGGACGTCGCCGGCGGGCGCATCATCATCGATCCGCCCGGCGGATTACTGGAGCTGTGATGAGGGTCGACATCGTTTCGATCTTCCCGGATTACTTTGCGCCGCTTGAACTTTCGCTGATCGGGAAGGCGCGTGACCTTTCCCTTTCTGTGCACGATCTGCGGCAGTGGACCCACGATGTGCATCGGACCGTGGACGACACTCCGTACGGCGGCGGGCCCGGCATGGTCATGAAGCCCGAGCCTTGGGGTCTCGCCTTCGATGACCTTGCTTCGGAGTCGTCACAACTGATCGTGCCAACCCCGGCGGGCACCCCGTTCACCCAGGCGATGGCGCATTCGCTGGCCGCGTCGGAACATCTGATCTTCGCGTGTGGCCGATACGAGGGCATTGACCAGCGGGTGATCGATCACGCGGCGACCCGGATGCCGGTGACCGAGGTGTCGCTCGGGGACTATGTGCTCTTCGGCGGCGAAGTCGCGGTACTCGTCATATTGGAAGCCACAATCCGGCTTCTGCCAGGGGTTCTGGGCAACGCTTCGTCACTGGACGAAGAGTCGCACGCCAACGGGCTGCTCGAGACACCGGTCTACACAAAGCCGCCCTCGTGGCGTGGTCTCGACGTGCCGGAGATCCTCCGCTCGGGTGATCATGGCCGGATCGCCCGCTGGCGCCGCGACCAGGCCCTGCTTCGGACGGCGTCGCGCCGGCCCGACCTGCTCGCCGCAATCGACCCTGCCACCCTGGACAAACGTGACATCGCTCTACTTCGGGAGGGCGGATTCGCCGTCCCAGGCGAGGTTGTGGCAGAGTAGTGAGGTTGCCGTCGGCCCGCTTGGGTCAGACGAGGACCCGGTTCAAGCAAGGCGCCGGGTCAGCCATGCCCACATTCGTCTTAAGGACGTAGCGATGAACACGCTAGACGTTGTCGATGCCGCTTCTCTGCGCGTCGATCTCCCCACCTTCCGCGCCGGCGACACCGTCAAGGTCCACGCCCGGGTGGTCGAGGGTAACCGTTCCCGGGTCCAGGTCTTCCAGGGCGTCGTGATCCGCCGCCAGGGCGCCGGCCTGCGGGAGACATTCACGGTCCGCAAGCTGAGCTTCGGCGTCGGCGTGGAGCGCACCTACCCCCTGCACAGCCCCGCGCTGGACCGGATCGAAGTTGTCACCCGTGGTGACGTGCGCCGGGCCAAGCTTTACTACCTGCGCGACCTTCGTGGCAAGAAGGCGAAGATCAAGGAGCTGCGCGAGGCCAAGGTCTCCTGACGCTTAAGCGCTTTTTAAAAATGGGCATCCGACGGGTGCCCATTTTTTGTTTGCCGTTCTACGCTGTCGCCCGATATCAAATCTTGGCGTTCAGGGCGGGCGTGTGGTGACCTACCGAGGCGACGACGGCGATACCTTCGCCGGCGAACAGTGGCCGCGCCGTGAGCGACGGCGCGGCAAACGCAAGGGAATGCCGCTGTGGCAGGAGTTGCCGCTGCTACTGGTGGTGGCTTTCTGCCTGGCTGTCCTCATCCGGACCTTCCTCATGCAAGCCTTCTATATCCCCTCGGGCTCGATGGAGGACACCCTGTTGGTGGGTGATCGTGTGCTCGTCAACAAGGTGGTCTACGAGTTCCGTGACCCGCACCGCGGCGAGGTGATCGTCTTCAAGGGCCCGGAAAACTGGACTGCCATTGAGAACCGGATCGATCCCGGAGCGGGCTTCTTCTCCAAACTGGGCCGCACGGTGGGCGATCTGGTCGGCATCTCACAGCCGGGGGAGAAGGATTTCATCAAGAGAATCATCGGAGTACCGGGGGACGAGGTCTCCTGTTGCGACGCGGACGGCCGGGTCTACGTCAACGGCGTGGCCATTGACGAGACCTATGTGGAGCGCGACTCAAACCGCGGGCAGCCCGCCCCAAAGAGCTGCAGCACAAGGGAATTCGCCCCGGTGAAGGTGGAGCCGGGCATGCTCTTCGTGCTTGGGGATCACCGCCGGGTCTCCCAGGATTCCCGCTGTCAAGGCCTGGTGCCCATCTCAAACGTGATCGGCAAGGCCATGGTGATCGCCACACCCTTCAGCCGGTGGGGCTCGCTGGCCCGGCAGGATGTCTTCGACAACGTGCCCAGCGCGGGTGCGCACCTGCCGCTGATTTTCGTACACCGGCTCAACTCGGGCAGGCGACGACACACTAAGTGATCGCTAGGGCCCTCATGGTCACTGTCAGGTTTGCCGCGTAGGCTCCGTGCGTGATTGACGAGCAAACCAAGAGCAGCAAGGGTTCGTTCTGGAAGGAGCTGCCAATCCTCCTCGGCGTCGCCATTCTGGTGGCGTTCCTGGTCAGGCAGTTTGTGGTCCAGACGTTCTTCATTCCGTCCGGATCGATGGAGCACACCCTTGACCTTGATGATCGAGTGCTGGTCAACAAGCTCGTCTACGATTTCAGGTCCCCCGGAAGGGGCGAAATCATCGTCTTCGAGGCGCCGGAGTCCTGGCGAAATAAACCGGAGCACGAGGATTACATCAAGCGGGTCATCGGAATCTCCGGTGACCGCGTTGTTTGCTGTGACCCTCAGGGCCGCCTTCAGGTCAACGGACACCCGCTCGACGAGCCCTACATCTACCCCGGCAACAAGCCCTCGGTGCACGAGTTCGACATCGTCGTGCCCAGCGGCAGGCTCTGGGTGATGGGTGATCACCGGCAGTCCTCCGGCGACTCCCTGCAGAACTACATGAACTCCAACAATGACGTCGCGCAAGCGACCATTGAGGAGAAGGCCGTAGTCGGGCGAGCATTCGTGCTCTTCTGGCCCTTCAACCGAGCGACCTGGATGTCCGTGCCGGACACGTTCAGTGGCGTGCCCGATCCGCTCGCGAGCGGTTAAGCGGCCCGGCGGGCAGCAGCATAGGCTTTGGGCATGGAGCCCAGACAGCGATTCGCGGTCCGCGTCCTCCTGGTCAACGCCGAGGGCGCGGTCCTGCTGTTTCGAGGCTTCGATCCGGTCAAGCCGGAAGAGCGCTACTGGTTCACTCCGGGCGGCGGGATAGATCCACAGGAGTCCGCTGCCGACGCCGCCTCGCGGGAGCTTCAGGAGGAGACCGGTCTGGCGCTGCCGCCGTCAGCCTTTGGCGAGCCGGTCCACTCCGACACCACCCACTTCTCCTTCGACGGGGTCAGCTACCGGCAGGAGCAGGAGTTTTATCTGGTACGGGTGGGGGAGTGGATCGTCGATACGTCGGGCTTCGACGGCTACGAGGCCGACAGCATCGATGCTCACCACTGGTGGTCGGTGCCCGAGTTGGAACGGACCGAAGAGATCTACCACCCACAGGATCTCCTCGAGGTGCTGAAGAGATTGGGGATTACCTCTTGTTGAGCCCGACCCGGCCCCAGGTTCGCAGCGACGGCGGCATCTACGTGCTTGAGAAAGCGTTGCGCCGGCGAGGCTTTGCCGTGGTGGCGGGAGCCGACGAAGCCGGCCGTGGGGCCTGTGCCGGCCCGCTGGTGGCGGCCGCGGTGGTGCTGCCCGATCGCGGCGAGATCCCCGGCTTGAACGACTCGAAACTGCTCACCGCGCTGGCGCGGGATCGCATTTACGATCTTGTGATTGCCTCGGCGGTGAGCTGGGCAGCCGTGATCGTGGAACCGGCCGATATCGACCGGCGCGGGCTGCACGTGGGTAACGTGGCCGCCATGCGGCGTGCGATCGCCAAGCTCACCCCGCACCCGAGCTACGTGCTCACCGACGGGTTCGCGGTGGACGGCCTTGGCGTGCCCGGGCTGGCGGTCTGGAAGGGCGATCAGGTGGCCGCGTGCGTCGCGGCGGCCAGTGTGGTGGCGAAGGTTACCCGGGACCGCATGATGACCGAGCTCGATGCCGAATATCCCGCATACGGCTTCGCGGTGCACAAGGGGTACAGCACCCCGGAGCACGCCGCCGCCCTCAAGGAGCACGGGCCGAGCCCGGTACATCGGCACTCCTACAAGAACGTGGCAGCAACGTGGCTAACCGCGCGCGAGGCTGGGCGGCGCGGTACGGTTTCATCGGTCGACCCGCAGGAGGACTATTCATGAGCGCTGAGGATCTCGAGAAGTACGAAACCGACATGGAGCTGCAGCTCTATCGGGAGTACCGCGATATCGTGCGCCAGTTCTCGTATGTGGTGGAGACCGAGCG
>DPJL01000268.1 GCA_003543035.1 Micromonosporaceae bacterium
GAGAACAAGGAGGTGGCGCGCAAGCTGGGGTGGTCGCCCAGCAAGGTCAGCAACATGATCGGCGCCCGGCGCGGCGCCAGCGAGGCCGACGTGGCCTCGCTGCTGGCCATGTGCGGAGTCGGCGGCACCGAACGCGACCGCCTCCTGCGCCTCACCCGCGAGTCCCACCAACCCGGTTGGTGGCAACAGTACGGCGACCGGTTGCCCGCCGAGTTGCGCACGCTCATCGAGCACGAGAACTCAGCGGTGGCGATCACGCACTACCACTCCACACTCGTACCGGGACTGTTGCAGGTTGCTGACTATGTCCGAGCACAGATTCGCGCCTCAGCGACGATCCCCGCCGATGAGATCGAGGAGCGGGTGCGGGCTCGGCTGAGACGTCAGGAGGTCTTCAACCGCCGCTACCCCGCGCGGTTCCGGTTCTTCATTGACGAGTACACAGTTCGGCGCCCCGGCGTCGACCGAGAGATCATGTCTGATCAGGTGCACCATTTGCTTCGTATGGCGGTCCGCCCGCACGTCGAGATCCGCCTCATTCCTGGGTCGGTGGGCTTCCACGCCGGCCACGGCGGGCCGTTCATGCTGATGGAGTTCGCCGAGATCAACCCGGTCGTGTACATCGAGAACGAAACCTCCAGCCTGTTCGGCGAACAACCGGAGAGCACGCGGGCCTACCGGGCGATCCTTCGTGCGCTCGCTGAGGTCGCGTTCGATGAGGCACAATCGCGGGCGTGGATTTCCCGCCTGGCACGCGAGCTGAGCGGTCACCCGGAAGGAGCACCATGACCTGGCGCAAGAGCAGCTTCAGCGCTGGTCAGGGCGACTGCGTGGAGCTCGCCTGGCCAGCGAACCGAGTCGCGATGCGGGACTCGAAGAACCCGGCCGGGCCGGTGTTGCTGCTCGGCGAGCGCGCGCGCGCCGCCCTGATCGCGGCGCTCAAGGCATGATCCCCTTCGCCACGCAGGCCGAGTTCGAGGCCTGGCTTAGCGAACACCACGAGACCGAGACCGAGGTGTGGATCAAGTATGCCAAGAAGGGCACCGGCATCCCCACCATCACCTACGCCGAGGCCCTGGACGTCGCGCTCTGCTACGGCTGGATCGACGGCCAGTCCAAGGGGCTTGACGAGCAGTACTTCATGCAGCGCTACACCCCACGCACCAAGCGCAGCAAGTGGTCGAAGATCAACTGCGGCAAGGCTACCGCGCTCATCGAAGCCGGCAAGATGCGACCGGCCGGCCTGCGCCAGGTCGAGTTGGCCAAGGCGGACGGGCGCTGGGACGCCGCCTACGCCAGCCCGGCCAACGCCACCGTTCCAGAAGACCTCCAACAGGCCCTCGACGCCAACCCCGACGCGGCCGCCTTCTTCGCCACCCTCGACGGCCGCAACCGCTACGCCATCCTGCACCGAACCCACGACGCCAAGAAACCCGAAAACCGCGCCCGCCGCATCGACAAGTTCGTCACCATGCTGGCGAACAAGGAGAAAATCTACCCGTAAGGAATCATCGCAAACGACAGGTCACGGGTGAGCGGCGTCGAAACATGCCCCTCGCCGCTCGTATCCTCGAACAGCAACACATCCCCCGGCCCCACCTCGCGTCGCTCCCCTGTGGACACCGTGACCGCCGCCCGCCCGGTCAACACAACCACCCACTGCCGCCGCGGCGCCACATGCGGCTCCCAGTCCTCCGCATCCGCCGGCTGCTCCACAAAAGTGATCCCCTGCCCAGGAAACGGCCCCGACAACAACAACGGCGGCACCCCTCCACCGTCACCCCCGGCTCCACCTATTTGATCGCCGCCGCCCTCGCGCAGCCCTCTGACCTGCGATTACTCCGTCGCGAGCTGCGCGGCCTCCTACTCCCCGGTCAACGTGAGCTTCATGTCAAACGGGAGAAGGAACCACGCCAGCGCCAGCTCGCCGGGTCAATCTCCCGACTTCCGGTCGAAGTGCATGTCTACAGCCGCACTTGTGAGCGCCAAGAGGAGCACGCCAGGCAGGCGTGCATCGAACGCCTGGCGTGTGACCTGCTCGGTAGGGGCGCACAACGTCTGGTCCTCGACAGTCGGGCCGAGTTGGATAGGAACGACAAGACGACCATTAGCGCCGCCGCACTCCAGCACCCACCGCACACCCGATTCGCCTACGTTCACGTCGACTCCAACAGCGAATCGCTGCTCTGGGTTGCCGACACTGTCGCCTGGTGCGTCGGAGCGGGCGGGCAGTGGCGGAGGCGAATCGATTCCATCGTCGGCGCCGTCATCGACCTCGACTGAGCCCCGGATAGCGCGAAGCCCGGCATGATGGCCGTCCGACCACCCACCGGGCTCACTTCTCGGGCCTACGGGGCCCTCGCATGATTGAGTCTACACGACGGAGCCCCTCAACCGCGCTCGATATGGCGCGGACCCGGTGGGCCACCGTCCGGTGGCGCACCGGGCCCACTTCTTCGGCTCTCAATAGCCTCCGCGTGCTGAAGACTAGTACCGGTAGTGGTCGGCTTTGTAGGGGCCGTCGACGTCGACGTCGATGTACTCGGCCTGGTCCTTGGTCAGCTTGGTGAGCGTGCCGCCGAGGGCCTCGAGGTGGATGCGGGCGACCTTCTCGTCGAGCTTCTTGGGCAGCCGGTAGACCTCTTTGTCGTACTCGAGGTGCTTGGTGTACAGCTCGATCTGCGCGATCACCTGGTTGGAGAAGCTGTTGGACATCACGAAGGACGGGTGGCCGGTGGCGTTGCCCAGGTTCATCAGCCTGCCCTCGGACAGCACGAGGATCGAGTGGCCGTCCGGGAACACCCACTCGTCAACCTGCGGCTTGATGTTGATCCGGCGCACGCCCGGGTAGCGCGCCAGCCCGGCCATGTCCAGCTCGTTGTCGAAGTGCCCGACGTTGCCGAGGATCGCCTGGTGCTTCATCCGGGCCATATGGTCGACGGTGACCACGTCCTTGTTGCCGGTCGTGGTGATCACGATGTCGGCCTTGTCGACCACGTCGTCGAGGGTCTGCACGTCGTAGCCGTCCATCGCGGCCTGCAGCGCGCAGATCGGGTCGATCTCGGTGACGATCACCCGGCCGCCCTGGCCGCGCAGCGACTCGGCCGAGCCCTTGCCGACGTCGCCGTAGCCGCACACCACCGCGACCTTGCCGCCGATCAGCACGTCGGTGCCGCGGTTGATGCCGTCGACCAGGGAGTGCCGGATGCCGTAGCGGTTGTCGAACTTGGACTTGGTGACCGAGTCGTTCACGTTGATCGCCGGGAACAGCA
>DPJL01000253.1 GCA_003543035.1 Micromonosporaceae bacterium
GATCCGAGAGACACCCCCTAGCCGAACAGATTGTTAACTTCGGATAGTAGTTGAACAGTCACGGAGCGATATACATCACTGTCGTGTCATGCTAATCTCGTCGACGGCATGAATTAAGATGATGACTCTCCAGAAAGGAGAGTTTAGTGGGAACTGTGACGCTTAGTGTGACTGTTACCGGGCCGGAGGAGACCCTGAAGCGCCTGGCTAACAGCCTCGGCGAGAGTAGCGTCGCTTGGGACTTAGAGCCAACTGAAGTGGAGCCGTTATCTGACGTTCCAATCACGATCGACACGAAAAGTCACCAGATCTTGATAGACGGCAAGGAGATCGACACCACCAAACGCGAATATGATCTACTGCTGTTCTTCGCGCGCCATCCCGGCGCGGCCTTTACCCGGACTCAGATTATGCGAGCCGTGTGGGGCCACGAAAACAGTGGCGAGCGAACAGTCGATGTACACATTCGCCGTCTGCGGATCAAGCTTGGCCTGCACCAGGATCACCTGGCCACGGTTCGTGGCTATGGCTACCGCATGTCAATTGGGATCATGGCAGTGCTGTAGGTCTGATACGGGGGCCAGCCCTACCGGGGATTGTGGGGTTGGCCGGTTTGTCCATCCACTTGCGACGCAAGAGGGTGGAGAGCATGAAACTCGCAAAGTTTGGCGCTATTGCGCTCCTGGTTGTGGTGGGAGTGGCGACCCCGGCGGAGGCAGCCTCCGACCGGGGTGCCCTCCTGCACTCCGACACGATCGCGGAGCTGGCGCTGGAGCCCCAAGGCGTGAAGGACTTCCTTACCCCGATCGGGGTGTATGTCCCGCAGGCCCAGCACGGCGTCGATTCCTATCGCATCACCTACCGGACCGTCGATGTGCGTGGGCGCCGCACCACGGCAAGCGCATTCGTGGTGCTCCCCCGTACCAACGAGCGCCGGCTGCGGCCCGCGGTGTGGTTGCACGGCACGCAGTCGTTCCGCAAGGATGCGCCCTCGGTAAGCGATTGCTGCGATCGGGCGGCCGGAGTTCTGTTCGCATCGATCGGATATGCGGCCACCGTCCCCGACTATCTGGGCCTGGGCACCGGACCCGGCAACCATCCCTACTTCCACCAGTCGACAATGGTGAGCGCTTCGGTCGACGCGATGCGGGCCACCAGGCAGCTGGCTCGGCAGCAGGGCCGCGATGTCGGCGGTCGCACCATGGTTTCCGGCTTTTCTCAGGGTGCCAACGGTTCGTTCATGCTCGCCCGGGCGCTGCAACGCGGGGCCGATCGGCACTTCCAGCTCGGTGCGCTGGCACCGATCAGCGGGGCATACGAGCTGTTCAACACCGAGTGGCCGGCCGCGCTCGACGGCAAGGTGCAGCCGCCGAAGATAGCGACCTACTACCTGGCCTACATCACAGTGGCGTGGAACCGGATCTACCACTTCTACGACAACGAGTCGGCGGTCTTCAAGACGCCCTATGCCGGAACGGTGGAGGGGCTCTTTGACGGTGAACACACCATCGACGAGAGCATGGAAGGTCTTCCCGACAGTCCGGCTGACCTGCTTCAGGCGAGCTATATCGAGCAGCTGCGCCACCCGACCGGGCTGCTGAAGGCTGCGGCGCTCATCAACGACGATGTATGCCTGCACTGGCGACCGGCCGTGGCGGTGCGAATGTATGCCGCGCACGGGGATCCAGAGGCGGTCTACGCCAACAGTGAACAATGCAAGAAATCTTTGGGGGGTACCGATGTCACGCTAACCGACGTTGGCGACGTGGACCACATCACCTCTCTGGTCCTGTCGATCCCGCACGTGGCCACCTGGTTCGCCGACCAGAGGTAGAAGTAAACGTGGTGGCCCGGGCGCAAGACCGGGCCACCACGTGCGGAGCTAAGCGGAAGACACGTTCAGCTCCGCCAATGAGGTCCAAGCGCCGCCGTTAACTTCGGTCAACGCCCGCAGCCGCACATACCGGCCCGTCTTGGCCGTGAAGCAAGCGGACTGCTCGCTTGCCGTGTTGGCCCAAGCGCCGGTGGCCACAGCGGTTCCCCAATTGGTGCCGTCGGCCGAGACATAGATCTCGTATTGCGCGATCCGGCCGTTCGCCCCGCTCTGCCTGGGCAACGCGTACACACAGTTCACCGCGTAGGAAGCGCCCAGATCGACCCGAATCTCGTGTGGTGGGGCCGGATCCGGCTCCACCGCCGACCACGCGGTGTGCCAGATGGTGGTGTCGTTGCCATCCAGCACGTTGGCCGCATGGCCGCCGGTAGCCTCGTCGGCGCTGTCGAAGTAGGTGACCGTCATCCCCGACTGCGGAATGCGTGCCGCCACACCGACATTGAGCTCGGCGACCGACGTCCACGGATTGCCGCTAACCTCCGACAGAGCGCGCAACCTAAGGTAGCGCCCGGATTTCGCCGCGAAGCTGACCGTCTGTTCGGCAGCCGAATTCGGGAAAGTTCCAGTCGCCACAGCGGTTCCCCAGTTTGTTCCGTCCGCGGAAACGTAGACCTCGTACTGCGCGATCCGGCCGTTCGCGCTGCTCTGCCGGGGCAGGTAATAGAGGTTCGTGACCTGATACGTCCCGCCGAGGTCGATGTCGACGTAATGCGGCATCGGTGCGGTCGAGTTGTACCACTGGGTGTGCCAGATGGTGGCAGAGTTTCCATCGAGCACGTTGGTCGCAGGTGCGCTCTCCCCCACCGTCTCCTGACTGTCCACCGCGCGGATCGACAGCTGGGATTGGGGCAGGCGGTTCCCGATCGGGGTGCCGCCGCCGAGGTCGTCCACGGTCAGGTCGTCGATCACGAGATCACGGTCCTGATTGGACGTCTCCGCGGTCAGCTTCTTCACCCCGATCCAGGCATCGGTACCGGCCGTGAACGTCTTCGTGTAACTGGTCGTCGTCCGGGCCTGAGCGAAGGGATCCGAGCTCACCTCGGAGGCACCCGCTCCGACCACGAAGGCGTAGTCGTTGCCGACCGACTGCTGGTAGTTGAAGGTCACCCGATATTGCTTACCGGCGGTGAACCGCAGGGTTTGAGGCAGAGTCCGGTAGATCAGGCCCTGCCGCTCCTCGTGAGCCTTCAGCGAGTTGTTCCCGGTGAGGACGTCGTCGATGAGCTTGCCGTTCCAGCCCTTCTGGGTATACGGGGCGTGCCGCTGAGCCAGATGGGTACGTGGATCGGTGGCACTTCCTCCGGCGTTGCCCACGACAAACGGGTACCAGCCTTGGTCCACGTTTTCGAAGTCCTCCGCGAAGTAGTGGCCACCCTGCGGACTGCGCGTGGTCCGAACGACTCGCACGTCGTCGAAGGTGATGGCCGCCGTCCCGGCGTCGGCCTGCAAACTCAACGCAGCTGTCGTCTGCCCCGAAGGTACGTCGAAGAGCACCCGCATCCGCTGCATCGTGGTGCCGTTCTTCTCATCCCCGCCGACATTGTTGGTATAGGGCGAATTCGTGGTGTAGACCGACTGCCCGCCCGCGGTCAACGTTGCCTTCCGCCCGCTCGAAGTCGAGACGTAGACCGAAGCGGAGTAGGTGCCGGCGGTCAGCCCGGTAACGGTCTGGCTGACCGATGCGGCCCCGCTACCCATGACCAGTTGCGATTGGCCCAGGGCATTGCGAGTCACGCTCACCGCACCCGTGGCCGTCCAGTCGGTCAGCCCGCCGAAGAAGCCAGGGTTCTTCACTGGGCCGCCCTCTCCCCAGCCCGGAGTGCCCTGGCTGGGCGCTGTGGCTGGGTAGACGGCGTAAGCGGTCTTCGCGGTGGCGTTGATGGTGACCTGTCCACTTGAGACAGCCAGGTCCGAGACGAAGACCCGCCCGGTGTCGGTGAGCCGGTACAGCTTGACGGTGCTCGGCGAACCCCAGGAGGTGGGAATGCCCCACGTTGTCGAGCCGCCCGCGTCATTCCAGTGGTACAGCTTGGACTCGTTGTCCCACGGCAGCAGATAGTTCTTACCGGACAGGATGTTGTGCCCGTCCTTGCGGATGGTCCTGGTGCTGCCGGACAGCGAAACCGTTACGCCGCCGTCGAAATCGATCTGGTTGGTCGCCCACTTGCGGATAGTGAAGCCCTGCAGGTACTTCGTCGGCACGTTGACCCCGAAGGTGGTGTTGAGGAAGGTGGTGAAGTCCTTCTTGCCCTGCCAGCCTTCGTAAGCGGTGATCTCCGCTCCGCCGAGCATCGGGTGTCGGGCGATCCAGTCGTCCCGCTGGTGGTTGCGAATGAAGCGAACCAGTTGCGAGTTGATGCCCTTGTAGTCGGCTCCGCCATAGTTGACGTCGGTGGCCCAGTGGTTCCACAGCGTGTTCTCTTCGAACTTGTCCGGGAACTCGGTGGTCACCTGCCAGCCGAGGCCGTTGATTTCACGGGCGAAGCGGCGCGTCTCCCAGCCGTCGCGATACCAGACGTCCACATAGAGGAAGTCGAGATTCGGTACCTCGTTCTTCAACTGCTGCAACCGAGACAGCCTGTTGCCCGAGTTCGCGTCGTCTCGAGTGCGGATGTAGTACGACTGATCCAGCCAGTCCCAGCCCTTTGACGCGGGGTCGACCAGGGTGTCGCTGAACGAGTTCGCCACCGGATACGCCTCGGTCGCCTGAAGGTGCACGCCGAAGTCAGCGTTGTAGGCGGAACCGTTGTTCACCAACGTGTTGAGCGAAGCAGCTCCACCGGCGCGAGAGTTGATGTTGCCGCCATAATCCGGATGGGCCGAGTCATGCCCCTCCGACCCGTATCCCTTGAGCAAGACGAACTGGCCGAGCCCATCGGTGGCGAGGTAGACCCGCTTGGTCTCGTCCAGGGTGCGCTGGAAGGGATGCGTGGCCTGGGACGCAAAGTTGAACGGGATCCGTTGCACGACCCGCCGCTTCGTGTCCTGCCAGCCCTGCGGGTTTGACATGATATCGCGGAAGGCGATCGCGCCGTCCTGCCAATCAACTACTGCATCGGCATTGCGGTCGGCCGTGATGACCACCTTGGCGAACGGCAACGGCTCCACCTCGGAGGCACCTGCCGCGCGTACAAGCCAGTCCCCGCTCCACAATCCGGCCCGCCGGTAGGAGCCCTTATCGACGACCTGTTTCTTGATCCGGCCGTTCTCGTTGGCGTTGCCCCCGGAAGGCTGGTCGTAGTAGGAGTTCGTCGCGATCGCACCGGCTAGCTGGCCCGTGTTGGCAACCGCATACATCACCCCGACAGCCGACGCATCGGTGGCGGTGGAGCTGGTGATGGCCGTGAAGGTGTCGCCCGTTCCCGTGGTGGCGGTGTACATCCTCGCGGTGGCCAATGAAGCGCCTGATTGCGTGCTGCGCACCGAAAGGAGGCTGTGATTGGGGATGGCGAGCGACGCCACCGCCGAGCTCACGCTGGTCACCCTGAACGTGACCGCAGAGTTGGCGACGCTGATCGTCGCATTGACGGTGGCGCCATTGGAGAACGACATTGCGTAGTCGACGTGATCCGCCGCCGGCGTTGATGTGATGGTGGGGGTATAGGTGGTGCCATTGAGGACTACCTGGGTCAGGGTGTCCTCCTCCTGTCCATATAGGACATTGCCGCCGAGGGTATAGTCAATGACCTTCGGGAAGGCGGAATCGACCCGTACTGAAAGCGAGCCAGAGCTGATGGTGATCGGGGCGGCAGCGGCCGGTGCGGGGACTGCGATGGCCCCGAGGCTGATGCCAAGCAGGAGTACCAAGGATCTCTTCACTGGGGGGCTCCCGTTCTGAAGTCGTAGAGGCACGGAAGTTGCGGCACTGGTGTGGATCCCCGTTGGGTGTGATACCTGAACCAGAGGTCGTCGAGCGCGTCCTCGCCTTCGCGTAGGTCGTCCACGACGATGCCGGTGTCGACGATGCGAGCCGCGCGGTCCAGCCGCCCGGCATCGATCGCGGCCCGGCATTCGAGCAGTCTGATCCGGCCGTTGGAGCGTAGATTCAGCACGAGCCGGTCGATAAAGCCAAGCGCTTCAGCGGGTTTGCCCGCAGCGAGCATCGCCTGGATCGTTTCCACCGCGATTGCCCTGACGCCCGGGACCATGGCGTGCGCTGTCCTCAGTCGCTCGACCTGATCGTCTCCCGCGAATGCCAGATTCCTTAGCGCCCAAGGGTTTGGACTGGCCCCGTGCGATTGGTGCCATGCTTCAACCGCGGCGTCGCGATCGGCGGCATGCCAGCGGGCAACGCCAAGGTGGAGCAGGGTGAACCAGTTCTGCGGTGATGCTTGTTCAAGTAGCTGCCGCCACCGTGGGCTTACTTGATAGGACGATGGCGCGAGTCGTGGCGCGGGAGCGGGCATGGTGCCTGCTTCGAGCAGCGTCAGCCAAGAGACTTGATCCCGGCCGAGAGTGTCGTCGTCGAACGGTGTCCCGGGCATGTGTGGTGTCGGGATGCTCATCGAAAACGATGTCGGCGCATCGTTTTCGATGAGCAGCTTCGGGGTGATACCCCCGCCGGCCGCGCTACGGAAGCGGTGTTCAAGAGCGCCCCAGCCGGAGCCACGGTGGAGGCGTTCGGTGGGTGGGAGGTCGACCCAGGCCAGGTCGAAGTCGGGCATAGGTGAAAGTGACTCTTCGATGTGTGCGCATGCGAGTTCGTATTCTCCGTGTGCAACGGCCGGGGTGGTTTCGAGCAGGCCGTAGGTTTCCAGCCAGGTCCACCGTTCACCGGCCGGCATGGGCAGGTGTTCGAGTTGAGTTCGGGCCAGACCGGCTTGGATTTCCAGATACGAGTGCCCGGGCGGGGAAAGCCATTCCTGCCAGCGTTGACCGCCCGTGTGCTTGCCCCAGACGAAGAGTTTGCGTCCGCGCAGCCGGGACGTCGATGTCTGCACGAGACCGGCTCCGCTCTCGTCCACGGCGGCGATCCACGGCCGCTCATCGAACGGCGACACGATGTCGTAGAAGTAGTCCGCGGCGTGCTCGAACTCGGTTTCGTAGCCCTCGGGAGCCGGGACGCGGCGCAGGATGCCGTCCGAGGCGAGGTGCCAAGCTTCGCTGGCGGGGGCGAGCACCCGGGTCCGGTCGCGTGATGGGACGGCGATATTGGACCACCAATAGATCGGCACTTCGTGCTCGTTCGGATTGGTGATGCTCACATGTACGACGAGGACAGGTGATCCCGCGGGTGCGTAGATGTCGAGCTGATACACCAGCTCCCGCATCCGTTCGAATTCCCACAGCCGCAACATCGGTACCCCATCAGGCCGCATCACTCGCGCGGCGTGCAGCGGAGCACAGGTCATTGGTGTGTGCCCGGTGGTACCTAGGTTCCACTCGACCCCTCCGGCGAACCAGGCGTTACGCAGAGCCAAATTCGCCGGTTGCAGGATTGGGTTGCGATGCAGCAGCTCGCGTCCGGAAGGCTTGTGCCGCAAAGACCACATCCGCCCGCCATAGTCGAGCAGGAACTCGGCGCGCAGGATTTCGTTCTCCACCACGGCCGTACGGACTCGGGTGTCCACGAGGTTGCGGCTGTAGCCGTCCTGCACGGTGTATGGCAACAGCGTCGCAGGCCGGCCGTAGGCGAGATTGCGGGCCATCTGCGGATCGGCGGCACTGAGGTCGACCGGGATGGTGACCAGCCCCGGCCCGGCCAGGGGTGGCAACGGACTCTCCGGCCCCAGCGGAGCGACCGGCATCGACAACTCGTTGAGGGATATTTTCATTTGCCCGCCCCCACGGTGAGGCCTTCGATGATGCGGCGGCCCAGCCAGAGGTAGACCGCCAGGATCGGCACCACCACGATCACGACTCCGGCGAACAGGCCGCCCCAGTTGGAGGTGTACTGCATCGTCTGGTAGAGCCCGAGAAGTGCTTGCGGCAGCGTGTATTGCTCGTTGTCGGTGATGAGGATCAGGGCGATCAGCGTCTCGTTCCACAGGCTCACCACGTTGAGGATCAGCGCGGTGATCAGACCGGGCTGAGCCAGCGGGAGCATGATGCGGATGAAGGTGCGCAGACCTGTTGCCCCGTCCAGTGCGGCCGCCTCTTCCAAATCTTCGGGCAGCGACCGGAAGAAGCCGGTGAGCAGGAAGACGGTGAACGGCAA
>DPJL01000261.1 GCA_003543035.1 Micromonosporaceae bacterium
AAACTCTCCAAAAAGAATTCAATACACTGGCATAAAAACACCGACCCAAGCTGGCCGATGTCATACACCAATAGAACAACCACCAAAAGCAGTGGCCGTCAAACAATTGGCACTGGCATAAACAAAACACCCTGTTGAATTCTCAAAAAACAAACACACACCGAAAGGGATCTGGATCAACCAAACCCTCTGCGGGGCAACTCCTCAACGCTACCCGGTCAGTCTCACCAAGTCAACCTCTTGGCCCTGAAAATTTTCAGGAGCTAGAAAGGTTTTCGTAGGCGGGCACTTCTCGGAATGCTCGGCAAGCAAGGGCAGATGAACTGCTCGACTTGCACCGGCTCCCCAACTCTACCCGGTCGGATTCGCGTGCGCAAGACCCGCACCGCCCAGATGTCCGGCCAAATCCCGAACTCAACATCGCAAGATCCCTGCGTGTTTTGTCCGTTCCTGTCCGGCATGGAGAACATTACGTGATACTTCTGCGGCGACGCAAATCGGGGTAGGGCAACGGGAGCCGCACTAGTCCTGCGCTGCAACGATTCTGCCGACGACCGGGCCGAGTTCGATGCTTCCGGCCATGGCCCGAAGCGTGACAGTGTCGCCGTCCTCCAGGTAGGTGCGCTTTTCGGAGCCGATCGTGGCCGGTTCCGACCCACCCCAGCTGAGCTCGAGGAACGAGCCAACTTGAGCGCGCGAGGGGCCGGAGACCGTGCCGGAGGCGAAAAGGTCTCCCGTACGTAGCGAGGCTCCGTTGACGGTCATGTGGGCGAGCTGCTGTGCCGGGGTCCAATACATGGAGGCGTATGGCGGGCGAGATACCTCGTGCCCGTTCCACTCGACGCTGATCTCAAGGTTGAGCGCACGACGATCGTCGGCGAGGTACGGCAGGACTGCTGGGTCCTGCGTGGGAGCGGAGGTCCACGACTTTTCGAGCGCTGCCAACGGGGTGATCCAGGCGGAAACCGAAGTCGCGAAAGACTTTCCGAGGAACGGGCCGAGGGGTTGGTACTCCCATGCTTGAATGTCGCGGGCGGACCAGTCGTTGACGAGCACGACTCCGAAAACGTGCTCGGCAAAGTCTTGCCAGGCAACGGGTTTGCCCAACTCGGAGCCCACCCCGACCACGAAGCCGACTTCCGCTTCGATGTCCAGCCGGCGTGATGGACCGAAATCGCCGGCGGTCCGTTGGCCGTTGGGCCTAACCACTGGTGTCTCGCTCACCACGACGGTGCCTGCCCGGCCGTGGTATCCAATCGGAAGGTGCTTCCAATTCGGCAGCAGGGCGGGCTGACCGGGCCGGAAGATCTGGCCGACGTTCGAGGCGTGGTGCTCGGAGGAGTAGAAGTCGACGTAATCGGCGACGCTCCAGGCGAGCTGGTTGGTCACCTGGTCGAGCGGGATCAGCATGGGCTCGACCGCATCACGCTGGGCCGAGTCCTCGAGTAGCTCGATGAGCCTGGCCCGCACCGCGGACCAGTGGGCCGGGCCGAGCGCGAGGAAGCTGTCCAAATTGGGCTCGCGGAGGCTGTTGGCGGCGAGCACCAACCCGGTGGCCTCGGCCCGATCCAGGTCAAGGGCGAAGTCACCGACGCGTACAGCACACCGTGGGCGTCCGTCAGCCGGGACGATGACTCCGTACGGCAGGTGATCTATATCGAAACCGGAGCCGGCGGCTCCAGGTACCCATATCATGAATTTGGTCCTATCAATCCAAGTTGTTGCAGGTCAGCAACGGGTTCCAGGACACTGCAGGTGCCGAAGCCGAGCCATAGCGGCCGAGGCTGCGACCTATACGGCCGCAATGCCTCGAGGAGTGTGAGCGGTTGCGTGCTGGCGAGGATGGACGCGACATCCGCCACCTCGGCGCCGCTGCTGGCGAGACAGGTCGCCGCGAGCACATTGAGGAAGCCGTGATGGGTGAAGCCGGTTTCCGGATCGGTGTGCCGGATGGCATGGTGCAGGCCGGCCGTGAGCTTGAACGGCAGCCCGCGATCGGCGCACGCGACGATGACAGCGGCCAGCTCGACCGGAGTCGGAAACAGCTCAGCGGCCAGCCCGCCGGTACGGAATTTGGCCGCGATCTGCACCCCGGCAGCCCGCGCTTGCGCGATCGTGTCGAGCGCGGCGAGCAATCCCCAGGCCAGCGGCACCTCGGCGAAGCCAGTCAGCGCGTACCGCTGCAGCAGCTCGATGAATCGGCGAAGTGTCGGCTGCGGGTCCTCTCCGCGGCGCGCCACCGGCGCCTCGACCTGTTGGACGACGATCCCGCGGGGGGTCAGCGGCCGGAAGAGGTCGCCAAGCGCGATGCCGTCGGCGATCACGCCGCACGCGATGGACTCCTCCGGGCGCAGCATTGAGCTCAGCGTCTTCACCTGCGAGGCCGGCACCAGCAAAGGACCAACCAGGTCTGAGTACCAGGTCGTGCGGTAGTCGCGATGCGAGTCCAGTGCTTCGGGCAGGCTGGCGCTGCCGGGTGGGAAGACCGCGGCGTCATCGAGTAGCTGCACCAGCAGCGGCGGCGTTGACACGATCAGTCAATCTAGTGGACGCTACAGAGAGCGGACAAGTGTGTCCGATTATCGGACATGCTGGTCTGCAAAGTGGACAAATAGGTACTCGGCATCAGGAGGCAAGCCATGCCATATTTTCGCAGTGTCGGGGAGGTGCCCCCGAAGAGGCATACCCAATTCCGGACGCCCGATGGCAACCTCTACGCCGAAGAGCTGATGGGACAGGAAGGGTTCTCCTCCGACTCCTCGCTGCTCTATCACCGGCACATGCCGACCGCAATCGTTGCGGCAGAAGCGTTTGAGCCGCCGCACTGGAGCAGGATCGCCAACCGGCCGCTCAAGCCACGGCACCTTCGCACGCACAAGCTGGACACGACCGGGGCAGATGCCGTCCTCGGTCGCCAGCACCTGATGGCGAACGACGACTGCCGGATCTCGTATGTGGTTGCCGACAGCCCGTCGCCGCTCTATCGCAACGCGATCGGCGACGAGTGTCTATATGTCGAGCAGGGGGCGCTGCGGCTGGAATCGGTCTTCGGCGTGCTCGACGTGAATGAGGGCGACTATGTGATCATCCCTACCTCGGTGGTGCATCGCTTGGTACCAAAGGGCCACCACGTCCGCATACTAGTCATCGAGGCGACCGGCCACATTGGACCGCCGAAGCGTTATCTGTCCGTACGTGGGCAGTTCCTCGAGCACGCGCCGTATTGCGAACGCGATCTACGCGGGCCTTCCGAGCCGTTGCTCGTCGAGGGAGACGACGTCGAAGTGCTTGTACAGCACCGTCGTGGTTGGACCCGGCACGTCTACGCGAAGCACCCCTTCGACGTCGTGGGCTGGGACGGATGCATGTATCCGTGGGCTTTCTCCATTCACGACTTCGAGCCGATCACCGGACGGATTCACCAGCCACCACCGGTACACCAAACGTTCCAGGGCCCCAATTTCGTGATCTGTTCCTTCGTACCGCGCAAGGTCGACTATCACCCGCAAGCCATTCCGGTGCCCTACAACCACCACAACGTCGACTCCGACGAGATGCTCTTCTACACGGGCGGAAACTACGAGGCGCGCAAGGGATCCGGGATCGAGCAGGGCTCGATCTCGTTGCACCCCTCCGGTTTCACGCACGGACCACAGCCGGGCGCGGCAGAGCGGTCGATCGGGGTGGAGCGCTTTGACGAGCTCGCCGTAATGGTCGACACCTTCCGCCCGCTCGACCTTTGCGAGCCCGCATTGGCTTGCGAGGACGAGGGATATGCGTGGACCTGGTCACGGCGTCCGCCGTCAACGTCCGGTGTGGACACTGCTACCGGCTGATCACCTTGGTGGGCTTGAGCCGGCAGACAAGCCGCACCGCATCCGCATGCTTCTCGTGGAACGACTTCCCGTCGTACATCTGAGAAAGCTCCTCGATCAGCTCCGGCCCACCGTCGGTGGTAAAGCTGACCGTCCCGCGGATCTCGGCGTATACGTACGGATCGTTGGGGTCGAAGAGCATGAGCGCGACTCGCGGGTCGCGCTCCATGTTGAGGGTCTTACGACGCCCACGAATGGTCGAGAAGATCACATCGTCGCCCTCGCGCTTGACCCAGATCACGCTCGTTTGCGGCGAGCCGTTCGGGTTCGTAGTGGCGAGCGTGCCGAAGGTCTGGCTGTCGATCAGATCCTTGGCCAGATCGGGGAGCGTCGTCATAGCGGCAACACTAATGCCACTGCGATGGCCGCCAATCCTTCCCCTCTGCCGGTCAAACCAAGCCCGTCGGTCGTCGTGCCGGAGACGGTGACCGGCGCTCCTACCGCGTCGGAGAGGACCTGCTGGGCTTCTGCACGCCGCTTGCCAATCTTCGGTGCCACCCCGATGACCTGAATGGACACGTTGCCGATCTGGTAACCGGCCGCGCGCACAAGCCGGGCCGCTTCGGTCAGCAACGCGACCCCCGAAGCGCCCGACCACTCCGGACGGTCGGTGCCGAAATTTGCCCCGAGGTCACCCAGCCCGGCCGCGCCGAAGAGGGCGTCGCATGCGGCATGTGCCGCGACATCTCCATCCGAATGGCCCGCCACTCCGGTCGCTTCGGGCCAGAGCAGGCCGGCCACCCAGCATGGTCGGCCGTCTTCGAAGGCGTGCACGTCGGTGCCGATGCCCACCCTCATTCGGCCTCATCTCCCGGCGACAACTCCACAGGAGTTGTCGCTAAATCGGGATCCATAACAGCAACTCCTGTGGAGTTGCGGCTTGGAAGGCCGGCTTTGAGGAGGGTCTCGGCGATGAGGAGGTCCATGGGGGTGGTGATCTTCAAGGCATATGGGTGCCCGGGGACCGTATGCACCGGCTCACCGAGCTTTTCGACCAGGCTGGCGTCATCGGTGTGCGAATCGGCCGCGCTGGCGTGCGCCTTCACCAGCAATGCGCGGCGGAAGCCCTGAGGGGTTTGCACCGCACGCAACTCTGAGCGATCGACCGTGGCAACTACCTCTCCGCCTGAGGTGACCTGCTTGATGGTGTCGACCACTTCGATGGCCGGAATCACGGCATCATGCCCGGCTCGGACGGCCTCAGCCACTGCCTCGACCAGGGAGGATGGAGCGAGCGCGCGAGCAGCGTCATGAACCAGGATGATGTCGAACTCGGCCGGGACCGCAGCCAACGCGGCCGCCACCGACTCTTGCCTGGTCGCGCCACCCGCGACCACGCGGGCTGAGGGCACAAGCGACTGGACAAACTCGACCGAGTCTCCAGGGGCGGCGATAACGATCAGACCGACCGACGGCGCATCAGCCAGCGCCCGGCAGCAATGCACGAGAAGGGACTCGCCGGCCAGCTCACGCAATGCCTTCGGGGTGCCGCCACCGAGGCGGACCCCGAGACCTGCCGCCGGAACGAGAACCGCGACGTCATGCCGCCTGAGCGGCACGGACGTCGCGGTCATCGCTTGTTGTGGGGGTTGATGATCGTGTTGGGTCACGCCTCGGCGAGCACCTTGTCGAGGAGGATTTCCGCCCCGTCCTTAGTGCTCTTCTCGGCGAGTGCCACCTCACCGACGAGGATGTCCCGGGCCTTGGCGAGCATGCGCTTCTCCCCCGCCGAGAGTCCGCGCTCCCGCTCACGGCGCCACAGGTCACGAACGACCTCGGCCACCTTGAGCGGATTGCCCGAGGCGAGCTTCTCGAGATTTGCCTTGTACCGCCGCGACCAGTTGGTCGGCTCCTCGGTGTGCGGAGCGCGGAGGACGTCGAAAACCTTGGTCAGGCCCTCTTCGCCAACCACTTCGCGCACGCCGACGATCTCGGCGTTCTCGGCGGGCACCCGCACGGTAAGGTCACCCTGAGCAACCTTTAGGACGAGGTAAAGCTTCTCCTCGCCTTTGATTGTGCGGGTCTCGATAGCCTCGATGAGTGCGGCCCCGTGGTGGGGGTAGACGACGGTCTCGCCGACACTGAAATCCATAGGTACGAAACCCCTTTCGCTGTGTCTAGGGTAACACGGGGGTGCTAGACCTTCCCACCCTGTCAGGCGCAGTTAGCGCAGCTCACGCCAGCTGTGAGACGTATTCCTTTTGCTTGACATCGATAAGAGCCTTATTGATCATGGAGTTGCACTACCGCGGGTGAGGCGAAAGCGCGACAGTTAGATGTGGGCACTCCAGCGAACGGACTGCCGGACCTGCCGCCCGAGTGGGGCAAGGTCCAGATCCCTGACGACGCCGCTGAGCTGGACGTCGACGCTGAAATCGTTCGCAAGGATCTTCGCCGGGAAGCCCGTACAGCGCGGCAACGAGCCTTCCGGGCACGCTGGCGTCGACGGTTGGGGTTACCCGCACACATAGACGATCCCACAGAACCGTCACTTCTGCTCCCGCTGCTTATCCTCGGCATCGCGCTATTGATCACCTTGTTGAGCCTGCTCTTGATAGCGTGGCCAGGTCTGTCCGGACCGACACCGCCACGAATAGATCCCGGGCCATCGGTGATTCAGCCTTCATGATTGATCAACTCCTGCGCGCCTGCCATCCGCTGCCGGCTGCCGCCGTCACCGTGCTCAGCGGAGCGCTCGCCCTCGGATTGGGTCAGCGCCCGACTGACGCGGCGCTCGCCGCGGCCACTATCGGAGCCAGTCAGCTGAGCATCGGATGGGCGAACGACGCCATCGATGCGTGCCGGGACCAGGCGGTGGGCCGAACCGGCAAACCTCTCGTACGGCGGCCGGACTTGATCGGTACCGTCAAAATCGCCGCCTTGATAGCCGCGGCCATGACCATCGGGGCGGCTTTTGCGTGGGGATGGCCCAGAGGCGCACTCGTAGTGCTGGGGTTGACGGCAGCACAGCTCTATAACTGGCCGCTCAAGGCGACTCCGGCTTCGATCGTGCCCTACCTGATCTGCTTCGCCGCGCTACCGGCGTTCCTGGCTCCGGGCACACCGCTGTGGTTGATCGCCGCTGCCGCGTTGCTCGGTGGAAGCGCCCATCTGGTCAACGCGATCCCCGATCTTGCCGATGATGCGATGACCGGGGTGCGCGGGCTCCCGCAACGGCTCGGAGCGAAAGCCAGTCTGATGCTCGCCTCCGGACTGTTGATCGCGGCGACGGCGACCCTCGTTGTGGGAGCTCGGCCACCGTGGTGGGCCGCCTCGGCAGCCCTGCTCAGCGCCGCTTCGCTGCCGCTCATCGGTCGCTTTGCGAAGGCCCATACGGCCTTTCGAGCGGTGATCGCGGTCGCTGCCCTCGATGTGGTGTTGCTCGTAGTCAGCGGGGCGTCGTGATCGAGCTTCGGCGAAGGTACTAACCTGAGCCACGTGAAGCGCTCGATCACCTTCGCTATAGCGGCCTGCGCCGCTCTCGTGCTCTCCGGCTGCGGGACTGGGCTGGACTCGGATACGGCCACCATGGTGGCGCCCGTTCCGGGCTACAGCGAGACCTACGTCTCCGAGAACCCTCCGGGAACGGTGGGCATCCGCAACGCCTATCTGGTCTATCCGGGGCAGGATGGGTACAAGGCGGGGTCGGAGGCGACGGCGAAGCTGTTCCTCTTCAACGACACTCCCAGCCCGGTCAACGTCGTCATCAAGTCAGATGTGGGCACGGTCAAGCTGGACAAGCCGATCGTCATCCCGCCGGACGGCTATGTGTTGACGGAGGTAAAGCTCTCCGCACTCAAGCAGCAGATCCGGCCCGGCGAATCCGCGAAGATCACGGTGGAATTCGTTGGTATCAAAGAATTCTCCGTGCCGCTGACAATCGCGCCACCCGACACTGCGCTGCCGCGTAGTCCTATGCCCGCTGAAGGCGGAGCCGCGGAAGGCCACTGACGCGTTATCGCGGGACTGTCGTAGCGGGCCGGTAGGTTAGGCGGCTGTGAAGGCGACATCGGCTAAGGCCGCGCGACCGTCCTATCTGTGCGACGCATGTGGACACCAGCCACCCAAGTGGGTTGGGCGCTGCCCGGAGTGCGGCG
>DPJL01000465.1 GCA_003543035.1 Micromonosporaceae bacterium
CCACATGCTTATCCAGCCACGCTTCGGTTGCTTCGCGACTGTCGTCGGTGCGGCCCGAACAGTAGATGATCGTGTGGCCGGCCTCGTACATGGCTCGGACCGCCCGGATCACCGGTTGGTTGGGAGAGTCCAGATGCACCCTGGTGCTGTCGTAGGGACTTCGGTGGCCCATCAGCGCGACCGTCCCGTCGAGATCGACGAGGATCGCATCGGGCTTCTTCTCTTCCGGTTTCGGCGTCACCGGTTCTGGTGATCCGGCGAGATAGCGCTCATGCATCCGGCGGATGACGGCCTCACCGACGCGCTCGCCTTCCTGCCGCCCGGCGTCGCGCTGGATGCAGGTGTCGAGCGACACATTGGTGAAGTCAACTATCTCGACCCTCGCGTCACAATTGGCCGCGAGAACAGCCAGGTCCTTGACGACCTTGGGCCGGAGGTTCGTGTCGTCGGAGATGACGTTGACGCCGCTCTTGAGCAGGGCCCCGATCGCCGCCCGCTGGGCGGTCGTGACCTGCTTCTCCGCCCACGAGTCCCCGGTCCAGCCGCCATGGAGCATCCGGCGCAGCTCGTCGCGGTTGACTCGCACGGCCCGCGGCTGCGCCTTGGCCCAGGTGGTCTTGCCGGAACCGGGCAGGCCCCGGGTGATGGTCAACGTCGCCATGCCCCAATCCTGCCCGCTGAGTTGCGTGGCATACTTGGGGGTCGACCACCAGGTACTGGTTCACGCCACAGAACAACGGCGACCCAGCGACCACTTTTGAGAGGACCCACGGCGATGAAGTCCGGTATCCACCCGCAGTATGACGTGACGACCGTCACCTGCTCCTGCGGCAACACGTTCACCACCCGCAGCACCGCCAAGGGCGGTCAGATCCACACCGAGTCTTGCAACGTCTGCCACCCGTTCTACACGGGCAAGCAGCGGATCCTCGACACCGCCGGCCGGGTGGCCAAGTTCCAGGCCAAGTACGCCAAGGTCCAGAAGAAGGACTCCAAGTAGCTTTTCTTTGGGCGCCCGTCTCGGTCCATGCCGGGACGGGCGCCTCACGTATGTAGGGGTATTGATGAGCAACGATCGGCTGACTTCTCTGCTCGCCGAGTATGAAGAGCTCGAGGCGCGCCTTGCCGACCCCGCGATTCACGCTGATCAGGGCGCCGCGCGCAAGGTGGGGCGACGGTTCGCGGAGTTGACCCCCATTCACAAGACGGCCGGGGAGCTTCAGGCTCTGCGGGCCGACATCGTTGCCGCTCGCGAGCTGGCCCAGGATGATCCCGACTTCTCGGCCGAGGCCGAGAAATTGGAACAGCAACTCCCGGTACTGGAAGAGAAGCTCGCCGAGCTCCTAGCGCCCCGGGATCCCAACGATGCCAAGGACGTGATCCTTGAGATCAAGTCCGGTGAGGGCGGGGAGGAGTCGGCGCTGTTCGCCGGCGATCTCCTGCGTATGTATCTGCGCTATGCCGAGAAGCACGGCTGGGTCACCGAGGTTCTCGACTCGCAGGAGTCGGATCTGGGCGGCGTCAAGGACGTGGCGGTGGCGATCAAGACGCGTGGCGTTCCTGAGGGCGGCAACGGTGTGTGGTCGCGGCTCAAGTGGGAGGGCGGGGTGCACCGCGTACAGCGGGTGCCCGCAACGGAATCGCAAGGCCGCGTCCACACTTCGGCGGCCGGCGTGCTCGTCACGCCAGAGGTTGAGGAAACCGAGGTCGATATCGATCTGAGTGATCTGCGCATCGATGTCTTCCGTTCCAGCGGGCCCGGCGGGCAATCCGTCAACACCACCGACTCGGCGGTGCGGATCACCCACGTACCCACCGGGATCGTGGTGAGCTGCCAGAACGAGCGCTCCCAGCTGCAGAACAAGGACAAGGCGATGCGGATGTTGCGGGCGAAGCTTGCGCAGCTCCACGAAGAGCAGGCGGCTGCGGCGGCTTCGGACGCCCGCAAGGCGCAGATCCGGACGGTCGATCGGTCCGAGCGCATCCGCACGTACAACTTCCCGCAGAACCGGATCAGCGATCACCGGATCGGCTTCACCGCCTACAACCTGGACTTGGTGATGGGCGGGGAGTTGGACCCGACGCTTGACGCGTTGACGGTGGCCGATCGCGCTGCGCGCTTGGCCGGCGAGACTGAGTTGACCCGTCAGTGACCGGCGGAGTCGTAGCGCAGTAGGCCGCGGCGGAAGACTGTGCGAGCCAGCCAGACGCAATAGACGGCAACTAGAGGTGTGAGCAGACCGGCCCATCCGGTCTGCTTGCCCAACAGCCACGCGATCGGGAAGAACGTCACGAACGCGAATGGCACCAGCACGGTGAATGCGGCTCGCACTGCCAAACCGTAGATCGTCATCGGGTACCGGGCCATGTCCTCGATGTTGTGCATAGCGATCGCGAGGATCGGGTGAGGCCCGGGGATCCAGAAGGTAACCAGGTTGAAGATGGTGACCAGGGATAGGTGGATGGCGGCCGCGCTGACGAACAGCAGAAGTCCAATCAGGACAGTCCACACCGACCACGCAACGTCGATGCGGGACACCGCCCAGCCGACCATCGCCCCTCCGGTCAGCACGTCTCCCACCCCGTGCAGCCCGATCATGCTGCCCATCACCTGAGCCGGGACAGGAGCGGGCCGCACCAGTGGATAGTCAAGCTGACCCTGATTGACCCGCCAGGACAGGTTCCACATGCCTTCGAGGAAGATCGGGGACAGCCCGGCGATGATCCCGTAGATGCCGCTGATGAGCACACATTCGGCGTAACTCCAGCCGTTGATGGTGGGCACGTGGCTGAAGACGGCGCTCAGGAACAGCAGATTGAGTACCTGGAAAAGCACCCCGGCGACAATCATGATCCAGAAGTCAGCCTCATACTCCAATGTGGACCGAAGATGCGCGCCCAGGATCCGGAAGTAGATGCGCAATGTGCGAGTCACATCAACCTCCGTGAACTGTCAGGGCGCGCAGCGCACCGCGCCAAAGGACGCGAGCCGCATACCAGAGCGCGCCGACCCAGGCCAGCTGAATCACCAATAACCGCAACGCTTCCGATCCGGTCGCCTGGCCCAGATATAGCGCGGCGGGAGTGGCTGTGATGCTCGCAAACGGAAGCACCGCAGCGGTTTCACCGAGCCAGCTTGGCAGCAGCGCCAACGGGATCAGGCCGCCGGAGAAGAGGGTCACGACCGCCTGTTTGGCCCACGCGATGCCCATGAAGTTGTGCGTCCAGAAGCAAAGCATGCAAGCCAGATAGGTGATGACGAACTTCAGCGGAATGACCAGCAGAATGCTGAGCGCGAAGAGCCCGGCTTGCGCGATGGAGGCCGGCGGCGGTGCTCCACCCGCGAAGAGGAACACCGCCGCAACGGCCACCGCAATCGCGGCGAACTCGATGACGAGCCCGCCCGAGTGCTCAGCGAAGCGTGCACTTTGATAGTCGATCGGCTTGGTGAGATCGGTGGCGACCTCGCCCCACAGGATCCGGTCGGCCATCCGCCAATCACCTGCGGCGCTTCCGATTGCGCCGGTGCCCCAAGCGATCAGCAGATATGCCTTCATGGTCGGCCAGTCATAATCGCCGATGGAACCCTGATCGAGCAGAGCCCGCCATACCGCCAGCGAGGCCACCAGATAGGCGCCACCGCCGACCCAGCCCATCACAGAGTTGAGCCGGTAGGCGAGCATCCGCCGCATTGAGATCAGAAAGAGGGTGCGATAAGCCCTCATCGCAACAACTCCCCGGCGTAGACCTTGCGTACCACGTCTTCGATCGCGGGCTCGTCCAGGTGAAGCTCGCCCACCTCGGCGACCTCGAGCACGGCCGCGATGATCTGACCCGCGGTGTGGGTGAAGCGATCGAAGGTGACGGTGATCTCGTGCGGGCTTTCACCCGGCTCAACCGTGGCGGTCGGCAGCAACTCCTCGAGCTTCTCGATCGGCGTGGCCTGAGCCAGTTGGAGGTGCATCCGGCGCATGCGAGCGAAGCGGTCCTTCATCTCGGCCAACGGGCCGTCGAAGATCTTCCGGCCCTCATCGATGATGATGATCCGCTCGCACACGTCCTCGATGTCGCCGAGATCGTGGGTGGTCAGCATCAGCGTGGTGCCGTCGTGTCGCAGCTCTCTAAGAAAGTCGCGCACGCGGTCCTTGACCGAGATGTCCAGGCCGATGGTCGGCTCGTCCAGATAGACGATCTTCGGCTGGTGCAGCATGGCGGCGGCCAGATCGGCCCGCATCCGTTGCCCCAGTGAGAGTTTGCGCGCCAGGACGGGCATCAGCTCGCCGAGACCGAGGACAGCATCGAGCCGTTCCACTCGCTGCTTGTAGAAGGCGGGGGACAGGTCATATATGTCTCGCAGCAGAGCCAAGGATTCCCTGACCGGCAAGTCCCACCAGAGTTGACTCCGCTGTCCAAATAGGACACCGATGTTGCGAGCGTTGCTGATCCGATCCTGGTGCGGGGTCAGGCCTTCCACGGACACCGAGCCTTCACTTGGTACCAGGATGCCGGTCAGCAGTTTGATCGTGGTCGACTTGCCCGCGCCATTGGGGCCGACGTAGGCGACCGCCTCGCCGGCCTCGATGGACAGGTCGATCCCATCCACCGCGCGATAATCCTTGAAGCGCCGTTGTACCAAGTGTTTGACCGCC
>DPJL01000105.1 GCA_003543035.1 Micromonosporaceae bacterium
CCGGTGACGAGTTTTCGACCGGAATCTCGGTGTTGGGCCCGGCAAGCGAGATTGTGATGGTGGACAGCGACACCAGATCGTCCAGTTTGCGTTTCTTGGCCTCCAGCGCCGCAAGCTCGGACTGACGCTGGCTCAGCTCACGCTCGAGCAGCACCACATCGCTGAGGGCGGTGGCCCGTTCGAACATCTTGCGCACCGACTCGACGCTCGACTTCTGCGCCGCGATCCGGGTGTCCAAGTCGACGATGGCTTCGGTGACATCCTCGGTGTTGGAGTTGCGGCTCTCCTCCTTGCCGAGCGCGGCAACCTGGTCCAGAGCCGAGTCAAAGCTCTTGGACGGTACCCGCACAGTGATCGTGGCGCGGGCGTCCCGTGTCCCGGCTACCCGCTTCTGGCTGCTGACGTGCCCACCGAGCGAGCTCGCGATCGCCTCTACTTTGTCCGCCGACACCTCGACGTTTTCCACCCGAACGGTGATGTCGCCGCGATAAACCAACGCCCGCCCTTCCACCGGCCCGGTGGTGGCAGTGACACCTTCGGGCGCCTTGGCGGCGTCCTTGTCCTGGGCACCGACTACCGGCTCGGCCGCCGGAGCACCGGGCGCGGAGGTGTTGGAGTCGTTGGAGCTGGAACAACCCCCGAGAAGTAGCGCCCCCAACGCGAGCGCCACGATCATGTTTCGCTTCATGTCAGAGCGGACGTGCGCCGCGACCTGAGCGGTTCCGGTCGCCGGGTCACAGTCGGAATACAGCCACGTATCGGTTGGGTAGATCGGCGCAATCGTCCACAATCGACACATGACTCCCGACCAGGCGGGTGCGGCCTGTAGGAAGGCGGTGACCCGGCTCGGGCCTGCCTTCCTGGAGTGCCCGCGGACCTTGCGCCGGGCGCGGGAGCTGGGCCTCACCGGCTGGGCCTGCTACGTCGCCGGCCGCGGCGGAGCGCTGGGGGACGTTCGATCGGACACGGTCGCCGCGGCACTCGGTCTGGTCGCTCCGGAGGCTGTGCGAGATGGCTGGCTGGCCGCGAAGGCCGTGTTACCACCGTCCAAAGTGGCCGAACACATGTTGGCCGAGTGCTGCCGTTGGGGTGCGGAAAAGCTGGAGGACGCACCCAAGATCAGTCGATTGGTGCTGCTCACCGAGGCTGTAGTGCTGTCGGCCGATGCCTGCGGCCTTCCGCTGTTCGCAGCCTGGCGGGCGATGCCGCTGCCGGGCGGAAGGGCGGCCTTTGAAGCGCCGCGCGGCTTGGCCATGAGCGGGCCACTGGACGGCCCCGGCGCGCGGGCGGCGGTGGCGTTGCACCTGCTGGCGGAACATCGAGCCGCGTGCACCCTCCTGGCGATCAAGGCGAGCGGGCTCACTCCGTTGCAAGCGCTCATCTCCGGGCCTGAGGGCGAGGCCGGGGCGGTCGCCTTCGGCTGGCAGCCGCCCTACCCCTCGCCTAGGCCGCTGTTACGGCGCCGGGCCTGGGCGGACAACGTTGCTGATCATCTTTGCGGGCAGGCGTTGCGCGTGCTGCCAGGGCAGGAAAGGGCCGAGCTGGTGGGGCTGTTAAATCAGGCGCAGGGGCACGCCGGTCTGAGTTAGTTTCACAGCCGTGCGGATTCGCCCGACCACCCTGGAAGATGCAGAAGACCTGCTTGCGCTGGTACACGCCTCAGACATGGAAGCCGTGGGGTTCGCAGACTTCGATCCCTCCGATGTGGACCAGGCGCTGAAATCCTTCTGTTCAGTGGTTGCCCTAACCCCAAACGATTCGATCATGGCTTGGGGATATCTCGACAACTCGCCCGGCAGCCCACGTGACTTCGTAGAGGTCTACGTCCATCCCCAGGGTGGGCTCCCGGCTCAGCGGCCGTTGCTGGCGCTGCTGCTCGAAAAGGTGGCACAGCGCGGCACGCACGCTCGCGCGGCGGCCATCCCCAACGAGGCCGAATGGATCGCTTCGCTGGAAGCCGCTGGGTTTCGGTTCAAGAAGCAGTACGCCCGGATGCGGATCGATCTTCCGGTCACGGTGACGCCAGTGGACGGGGTGACCGTCCGGCCCGTCGAGCAGGCCGAGCTGCCCGAGTTCCACCGGATCATCGACTCCGCCTTCCAGGACACCCCGGACTATCAACCCCGCTCCTACGAACAGTTTCGCGAGCGGTTCATTGACGACCAGAAGGTCGACTGGGACGAGTGGCTGATCGCCACCGTCGACGGTCAGCCGGCCGGGGCGCTGCAATCCAAGGCGAGTGATGGAGGCTGGGTGCAGAATCTCGCCGTCCTGCGGGAGCATCGCAAGCGCGGGGTCGGCCGGGCGCTGCTCGGCGAAGCCTTCCGCATCTACGCGGCGAAGGGCTATAAGGAAGCCGGGCTGGGCGTGGATCTGGCCAACCCGACCGACGCGATCAAGCTCTACACCGGGGTCGGTATGACACCCGCCTACCAATCAAATATCTATGAGCTATAAGCCATTTGTGCGTACCGGGCGAGCCCGCAACGCCGCGACATAGTCATCGGGTGCGCCCGCCTTCTGCGCCGCGTTGGCGATCTCGGTCAGGTACCAGGTCGTCGGCAGCCCACCCTCGAAGCCGCTGAAGGCATAGACCCAGGCCGTCACCTCACCGTCCAAAGTGGCCACCCGCAGATGCAGCTTGCTGTAGGTGTCTGAGGTGACGCCCTCGACCTCGTCGAGCCGGGCCTCATCCCACGGATGCACGTCATAGAGCGCTACAAAGACCCGGTCGCCGGGGGATTCCACGATCGTGGTGACCGCGCCCTCCCAGCCCACCAACTCTTCGCCGGCAAAGGTGAGCCGCCAGTTTTCCAGCCAGCCGGTGCCGACCATTGGGGAATGGGGGCAGTATGCCCTCATTCGGCCTGGGTCCAGGTTAGATCCGTACGCTGCGTAATGACGCACGGCGATGACGATATCCCGCGGATGCGCCCGGTGAGAATACGCCAGTGCGTGTCTGGCTGGAACGTTAGTAGACAATGGCATCGTGACTCGGATCGTGATCATTGGTGGGGGACCCGCCGGATACGAAGCCGCCCTGGTCGCGGCCCAGCTCGACGCTGACGTGACCATAGTTGAGGCGGAGGGTGCCGGTGGCGCCTGCGTGCTGGCCGACTGTGTCCCGTCGAAGACCTTCATCGCCAGCTCAGAGGTGGTGACCGGCTACACCGATCGGGAGGAGTTCGGGGTTCACTCGGACGGCCTGGAAGCGATCACGGTCGATGCCACTGCGGTGCATGCGCGGGTCAAACGCTTGGCGGCGGCCCAATCCCGGGATATTCAAACCAAACTGATCAAAGCCGGCGTGACCCTGGTACACGGAAATGCTCGGTTTGGTGATGACATGCTCGGGCACACGCACCGAGTGCGGGTGCGCCCACACAACGGTGACGCTGAGTATTTTATCGATGCGAGTACCGTGCTGATCGCCACCGGTGCCACGCCGCGCCAACTTCCCACCGCGCTGCCCGACGGCGAACGAATCCTTACCTGGCGCCAGGTTTACGACCTGCCCGCGCTGCCGTCGCACCTGATCGTGGTCGGCTCCGGTGTCACGGGCGCCGAGTTTGCCTCCGCCTATCTGGCGATGGGGGTCAAGGTCACCCTGGTTTCCAGCCGTGACCGCGTCATGCCGCACGAGGATGCCGATGCGGCCACCGCGATCGAGCGTGTCTTCCGGGCCCGGGGCATGACCATCCTCAACAACTCGCGGGCCGAAGCGGTCACGCGCAAGGGCGACGCGGTCGAGGTGACCCTCTCCGACGGACGTGTGGTTACCGGCTCGCACGCTCTGATGGCTGTCGGCTCGATCCCCAACACCACTGATCTTGGCCTGACCGAGTACGGCATCGCCGTCAGCGCGGGCGGCTACGTGACCGTGGACCGGGTCTCGCGCACCAATGTGCCGGGGATCTACGCCGCGGGCGACTGCACCGGGGTCCTGCCGCTGGCGAGCGTTGCCGCGATGCAGGGGCGGATCGCGATGTGGCATGCGCTCGGCGACGCGGTTGCGCCCCTTCGCCTACGTACGGTGGCCGCCAACGTCTTCACCGATCCGGAGCTTGCGACGGTCGGGGCCACACAGTCTGATGTGGACAGTGGGAAAACTCCTGCCCGCGAAGTGATGCTGCCGCTCACCGGCAACGCCCGGGCCAAGATGATGGGCCTCGACGACGGCTTCATCAAGCTCTTCTGCCGCCCAGCGAGCGGCATCATCGTCGGCGGGGTCGTGGTCGCGCCGCGTGCCAGCGAGCTGATCATGCCGATCACAGTGGCGGTGGAGAGCCACCTCACCGTCAACCAGCTGGCGCACACCATCACGATCTACCCGTCGCTGTCCGGCTCGATCGCCGAAGCCGCCCGCCAACTCATGCAACACGAAACCGAGTAACGTGCAGTCTTTCGCCCAGCTTGACCGCCTTATCGGCCACGTCCCGGCGCGCGTTGTCAACCAACTGAGAGCAATAGATGCGGGTCGCGGCAGCGAGGCACCCCATCGGAATCAGCTGCCCGGGGTGCTGGAGGACTTGGCACGGTGGGCTCGTGTGGCAAGCGTGACGGCTTCCTCCGAGATGGAGGGAATCGTCGTGACCGACCAGGTCCGGGCCGAGCAGATCATCAAAGGGCGTGGCTCGGTGCTTCGCAGCCGAAGCGAGCGGGAACTTGCCGGGTACCGGGATGCCCTCGACTATCTGTCCCAGTCCGATTGGCGGCCGGTCAATGTCGGTCTTCTGCTGCACCTGCATCGGCTTCTTTTCGGTCGCACGAATGGAGCCGGTGGTCGCTTCAAGGAGCACGACAACGTCGTAGTTGATCGCGCTGCCGATGGCTCGACAACGGTTCGATTCCGCCCGGTCCCCGCCGCCCAAACGGAGTACGCAGTGGCAGAGCTGGTGGATCGATTCCGGACAGCAATGGCCGAGGATCAACACCACCCAGTGCTGCTGATCGGCTTGTTTGCCCTCGACTTCAGCGTGATCCATCCGTTCGAGGACGGGAACGGGCGCGTCGACCGAGTGATGACCAACGCCCTGCTGGCTGACGCGGGCCATGGCGTGATCCGTTACATCAGCTTCGAACAATTGATTGCCGACTCAGCTGACGCTTACTACCAGTCGCTGCTGGACTCGACCCACGGCTGGCACGACGGCAAAGCCGATCCGTGGCCCTGGCTCGAGTATTTTGGCAAGACGTTGGCCCAGGCGTACAGCCAACTCGAGGAGCGAGCGGCGACGGACCGGAAACCGGGGGCGAAGCAAGCCCGGGTCAGGGACTATGTGCTGCGCCGCGCTCCGGCGGGCTTTCGGCTGGCGGACGCACGGCGCGCTTTGCCCGGGATCAGCGCCGAGACGATAAGGATGGTGCTGGTCCAGCTTCGGGATGAGGGTGTGATCTCCGTCAACGGAGTTGGGAGTGCGGCCTTCTGGGTGCGTCGCCGAGTGGAATCATGACCACATGCGGTTTCTGTCCGAGACTCTTCCCGGCAACGAGCTGACCTACAACGACGTCTTCATGGTGCCCAACCGGTCGGTGGTGGGTTCGCGGTTGGACGTTGATCTGTCCACGAGCGACGGGACCGG
>DPJL01000260.1:0-33336 GCA_003543035.1 Micromonosporaceae bacterium
GTGGACGAGGCCAAGAAACTGTTGGCAGGCAAGACTCCTGAGCTCGTGCTCGGCATCGCGGACAACGACACCGAAACCGCGACCCAGCTCAAGAGCAACCTGGAGAAGGCGGGCTTCAAGATCACGGTGAAGACGATCCCCGCCGACGCCGTGCTCGACGAGACCAAGAAGAAGGACAATCCCTGGGATATCTACCTGGACTCCTGGGCGGCGGACTGGCCCAGTGGCGCCTCGATCCTGCCGGTGCTCTTCGACGGCCGCACCATCAAGCCGGAGAGCAACAGCAACTCCTCCTTCGTCAACAGCGATGCCATCAACACGGAGTTCGACCGGGTGCTCGCCCTTGACCCGGCCAAGCAGACCGAGGAGTGGGCCAAGCTCGACAAGCGCATCATGACCGAGCTGGCTCCCTGCATCCCGCTTTACACCGACGTTGCCTACTACCTGCACGGATCCAAGGCAGGCGGGGTGTTCATCTCGAGTGTCTTCGGGTACCCGTCGTTTGTGAACGCCTTCGTAAAGGCCTAACCGCAATACAAGTAAGGCGATGCCGCCGCCCACCAGGTGGCGGCATCGCCGACTTCGATCCTTAGAACGCGTTCCAGTTTTTGCTAGAACACGTTACAGTTTTGCCATGAAGTTCACCCTGGGCATCGCGCTGAATCCGCTGGACCACCTGGTCGAGCTGGCACGCACCGCGGAAGAGTGCGGCTTCGCGTCGATCGCGCTACCGGATTCCATCTTCTTCTCCGAGGAGGTGGCGGCCGCCTACCCCTACACCCCGGACGGCAGCCGGTTCTGGACTCAGGAGACGCCCTGGGCCGATCCCCTGATCGCCGCAGCCGCCATGGGAGCGGCCACCACTCGCATCCGCTTCTACACGCAGGTGCTCAAACTCGGCCCGCGCAGCCCCGTCCTGCTGGCTCGTCAGGTCGGATCGGTGGCCAACCTGACCGGCAACCGCTTCGGCTTGGGTGTCGGGCTCGGGTGGACCCCGGAGGAGTTCGAGTGGTGCGGGGCGCCGTTCACCGACAAAGGTGCACGCGCCGATGAAGCGATCGAGATTCTCAAGCTGATTCTCGGCGGCGGGATGGTGGAGTACCACGGCAAGCATTACGAATTCGGCCGGCTGCAGATGAGCCCGGCGCCAAGTGAGCCGGTGCCGTTCTACGTGGGCGGGCACACCGAGGCGGGCCTGCGCCGTGCGGCCAGGATAGGTGACGGCTGGACCTCGGCCATGATGCGCTTCAAGGACCTGCAGAAGACGATCGCCCGGCTGGCCGAGCTGCGCGCCGAATACGGCCGGTCGGAAGTCCCCTTCGAAATCCAGGCAGTGTGCCTGGACCGCTTCGGGCTCGATGGGTACCGGCAGCAGGCCGAAGCCGGGGTGACCGACGCAATCGTGGTGCCATGGCTCTTCTATGGCGCCGGCTTTGACGCAGACCTTCAGTCCAAAAAGGACGGTCTCCGGCGCTTTGCCGACGAGATCATTACCAAGATGGAGCCGGTATGACCGACGAACACCCCGCCCGCATTGCCGCTCGGCGCTCGAGAGAAGCCGTCATGCGGGGCGCCAAGGACGAATGGATTGCCCTCTTCGCCCCCGACGCCGTCATCGAGGACCCGGTGGGGCCGTCCATGTTCGACGCCGAGGGCAAGGGCCATCACGGGCACGAGGGCATCGCCGCCTTCTGGGATCTCGCAATCGCTCTGGCGGAGCGGTTCGAGTTTCAGATCGACGACTCCTTCGCCAACGGTGACGAGGTGGCCAACGTGGGCACGATCAGCGCCTTCCTTCCCGGCGGCATGCGGGTCGACACGGAGGGCGTCTTTGTCTACCGGGTCGGCCCGGATGGACTCATCAAGTCCATGCGGGCCCACTGGGAGCCGGAGCGCGCCCTCGGCACCATGCGCCACGAAGGCTAGCGGTCAGCGAAGCTCCAGCGACACGCCACGGGAGAAGGCGCCTTCGCGCAACTCCAATCGCGTCAACGCTTTCGGGTCCGCGGGTTTGTACACGATCACCGCTAGCCGGCGCTCGCTGGGAGCCAACGGCGACGCGAACAAGTCCGTACCGCCGTTGGCGGCGACGGTCGCATCGACGTCGGGCTCACTCCAAGCATCGGCGGAGTGATGAAGCCGCTGCATCCGGCGGAACCACGACTGGGGCACCGCGGAGATGTTGCGAGCGGCGACGATCGCCGTACATTGGACTGCCTCTTCGCCCGCGCAAGTCCATTGGTAGACGGTGAATTCGGTCGTTTTGGTGGCGGCGGGCAGGCCGACCTTGAGGTGTCCCTGCTCTCCGGTCCAACCCATGGCCCCGTTGGCTCCATCGCCGCCGACCGCATCGCGGGCCCGGTCCAGGACCACGGCGAAGAGCCCGGCCGCGAGTCCGATGAGGACAACACCGGCCACGACCACGGCGAGACCGCTTCGGCGCTCGCCCGCGAATTTCACCAGCGGCGGCCACCAGCGCGCACGGAGCCGGTAGACCAGATAGCCCATGCCTGCCAACGCGGCGAGGAAGAGCAGCGCGGCCAGCCAGACGCCCCACTGAATGCCGCCGCCCTCATCGGCGCCCATCAGGTCCCCGCTGGTGCAGTCGAGGAGACGGCCGGTGGTGGGATCGGTCATGCAGATGGTGCTGCGGGACAGGACCTCGCCGTTGAAAAGTGCCTCGCTGCTGATCGCGCGCGGCTGCTTCGGCTGCAGCTCCAGGGTCCAGGCGATTCCGTCGGGAGAGACCAGGCCTTCGTCGGAGGCGACCGCCTCTTGCGGAGACTGGGAGAAGCGCTGTGTCACGACGACCTTTTGCAGTGCTTCCACATTGTTCTTCAAAGTGATGACGTAGCCGGTCGCGGTTTCGGTGCGGGGCACGGCTTGGATTTCTACGGAGAAGGGCGGCGGCTGCTGCTCGGAGCTGGCGGATGCGGAGGGGGACAGCATCACGGCCCCGGCAATAGCGGCGAACGCCCATACATAATGCCTTCGAGTCACGTTTATCGACTATATGGGCCAAATGCTCCATTTAGGCGCTTATTGACAATCACGAATACTAGCTGGCGTCGTAGCGGGATTGGGCCTCATGTACCTGGGGCATCTCACTTTCCACCAGCTCGATGAGATCGACGAGCTTCTCGGCCACCTTGTGCCCGAGCGGGGTAAGGCTGTATTCGACCCGGGGCGGGATGGTGGCCTGGACGTCACGGAGCACCATGCCATCGCGTTCGAGGGTCTGGAGTGTCTGTGACAGCATCTTCTCGCTCACTCCGTCGACTTTGCGGCGCAAGGCATTGAACCGGAAGCTGCCATCGTGCAGGGCCGCCAGCGCCAGGATCCCCCACTTGCCGGCGACCGCTTCAAGGGTGGGACGGGAGGTGCAGTCGCGCGCGAAGATGTCGGCGACCAGCTGCTCCATCGGCTGTTCCGTGCGGTCCACGACTTCGAGGATACCGGTTCGCCGGTACTGACTAGTGTGATGGTACTAACTATCGACTAGCGCTTTCTAAAAGTTAGTGTAATTCTCGCAGGCATGACTATCACCGTTACCGGAGCCACCGGCCAGCTTGGCCGTCTCGTCATCGCCGACCTATTGGAACGTGGGATCCCCGCGAGCGAAATCGTTGCCGCAGTCCGCAACCCGGCGAAGGCCGGCGACCTCGCCGCGCTCCGGGTGCAGATCCGGGAGGCCGACTACACCAAGCCGGAGACGCTGGTGACGGCGTTTGCCGGTACTCACAAACTGCTTTTGATCTCTTCCAGCGAGGTCGGCCAGCGGGTGGATCAGCACCGCAATGTCGTTGAGGCGGCGGTGAAAGCGGGCGTGGGCCAGATCCTCTACACCAGCGTCCTCAACGCGGACACAAGCCGGATCGCACTGGCTGCCGAACACAAGGCGACCGAGGACCTGATCCGGGAGTCCGGCGTGCCCTTCGTCTTTCTGCGCAACGGCTGGTATCTCGAGAACTACACCGCGAATCTGGCTCCAGCGTTGGAGAACGGCGTGATCCTGGGCAGCACGGGGCAAGGAAGGGTCGGTGCGGCAGCACGCGCAGACCTGGCGGCAGCGGCAGCCGCGGTGCTCGCCTCCGATGGTCACGATCACCAGGTCTACGAGTTGGCCGCCGACCTCCCGTTCACAATCGCTGAGCTGGCCGCCGAGGTTGCCCGGCAGAGCGGCAAGCCAGTGTCCTATCTGGACCTTCCGGCGGCCGAGTATGCCAAGGCGCTGGCCGGATTCGGCGTTCCGCAACAGCTCGCGGAGATCTATGCCGACTCGGATCTCGGCATCGGCCGTGGCGAACTCAGCAGCGAAAGTGGTGACCTGAGCCGTCTTATCGGCCGCCCCACGATCAGCCTCGTCAATGGAGTGGCTGTCGCGCTGAGGTAGCTTTGGCCGGGTGTGCCTGAGCCGTAACCGTAACTTCAGCATCTTCTGGTTCGTTCAGACGCTCTCCGTTGCCGGAGACTCGTTCTCCTTTGTAGCCATACCGCTGTTAGTCCTGCATGTCACCGGCTCCGTCGCACAGATGGGCCTGCTGACCGGAGTGGCCGGCGCAGCGGCAATCGTGACCGGGTTCTTCGCGGGCGCGATCGCAGACCGGCTGGATCGGCGTTTGCTACTGATCGTCTGCGATCTCGCCCGCGCCGCGCTCTATGCACTCATTCCCTTCGCCTGGCTCTTTGGGCCACAGGTTTGGCTGCTTTACGTTGTGGTGCCAGTGACCGCGGCGTTCGGCATGATCTTTCAGGTCACATACGTCACCGCCGTTCCCAATCTGGTCCCGGCCGGCCAAATCACTGAGGCGAACGGCAAGCTCTACGCATCCTTCTCGGCGGCTGCGATCGTCGGGCCGTTACTGGCCGGAGTGGTGTCGGCCGCGCTTGGCCCGGTGGCAGCGATCGGCATCGACGCCATCAGCTTCGGCGTCTCCGCCATCGGCCTATGGTTCGTCAGACTACGCAGGCAGGCCGCTCCGTCCACTGTGGACAAAATCAATCCGTGGCGGGACTTCCTGGCCGGACTTCGGTTTCTGCTCGCTCATCCGGTGCTGCGTGCCCTGACCGTGATGCTGTCGTTCCTGCTATTCCTCAGCGTCGGCCTGACCGACATCTTTATCTACTACCTGAAGTCCGGCCTGGGCCAGACTGACAGCACGGTCGGCTACGTCCTCGCGGTGGCCGCGGTAGGAACGGTCATAGCCGCAATGATCGTGGCACCCGCACGCCGGTCACTCGGCTTCGGCGTGTGCTGGATCAGCGCTCACGCGCTCAGTGGAGTAGCGATCGCCTGCATCGGACTGTCCACCAAGGTTCCCATCGTCGCCACCTTGATCACGGTCATCATGTTCTGCTTTGCGGTGGCGGGAATCTGCTCGATGTCGTTGCGCCAAGAGATCACACCTGATCATCTCCTGGGCCGCGTCACGGCCACCTTCTGGACCATCCAGCGTGCGGTTACTCCGCTCGGCGCGGCACTTATCACCGCGGCAACCGCCCGATTCGGCGTCACCCAGGTATGCCTCGTCGTTGGCAGCGCCACACTGCTGATCGCGCTCACGGGCGTGCTGACCCCGATCAGGCAAGCCCGGCCGGAGCAGCTCGGGATCGAGACTGCTTAGCGACAGGCGGGCCTGCCATCGCCGTGATAAACCCAGTCCTGCAACGTGATGCTCGTCTTGACCGCTGTCCGGCTACGCAATAACTGCACCGTGGAGCCGTTACGCTGAAGCTCGAAAACCGGTGTGGCGCCTGGCTTCAACGGCACTTTGAACGACACCACGCCGGGACTCGGCACATCCCATGTCTGCACATCAGAGCCTTGGCTGATCACGAGTTTTCCCGGCGTGGCAAGGAAAGCGAGCAACTCCACGTCATTGGCGACGGCGTCGCCCATCACCAGTTTCATCGGCTTGCGCTGTTTGACCGGGTCGAAAGGCAGACCGGTGTGGTGGCTGCGGTGGAAGTAGTACAGCGCATCACGAGCGAGCGCGGGTCGCTTGCCCGTCTTGAACCAGGCGATGTAGTAGGCCGCGACATCACCGACCGACGTCCCGCGCTCCTGCGACGGTGCCATCCAGGCTTCCGTGTAATCGTTCCAAGTCCTGAAGTAGACCCAGTCTGCGTTGCCTTCGATCGACTTCTCCATCGTGGCGCGCAAGGTGGCGCTGTTACCCGCCTCCCAGAACTGCCCACTATAGGTACGCGTGTCCTCGAAAACCGCTGACGCCAAATAGATCCGGCCATGATTGTGCGCCTGCGTTGCTCCTTTGACGATCGAGGTGGCGCTGCTCGCCCAAGCGCTGCCCCACAGGGAATAGCCGATGACACTGTTGTTCCACTCCGGGGCGCGGATGTCCGGTGAGCCATCTAGGAACAGTGGCAGCAGGACCGTCTTGACCCCTTGGGCGGCAAGCGAACTGCGCACACCGTCCCACCACGCGGCCGGCTTTCGCTCCGGATAGAAGGGCGCCAGGACTATCGCGCCGTCCACCCGATGGATCGCCGGCTCGTCCTTCACTTTCAGAACATCAGAGATGATTCCGTCGGGTACCGAGTCAGCCCCCTTCGTGAGATCTGGGCTCAGCACGATTTTGAAGCCGGGGTCCACAGCCTTAACGGCGGCCAGCATGGCCGGCAACTGGTTCCACCGTTGATCGGTGGCGTGGGTGTGGTACTCCCAGATGAAGCCGTCCAGGCCGATGGCGATCGCCTGGCGGATCTCGGTTTCGAAGTCCTGCTGCTTCCAGTTACCACCCGATCTGATGGGGCGGCCAAGCGGCCGGTCGCGAAGGTCGTATTGGCCGGTGGCATCCCCGGTGAAGAGCCACTTCTGGTAGCTGTCGGCCGTTGGAGCCTTGTTCTCGATCGACACCGGAAAGGGTGGAAAGTAGAAGGCGAATGCCTTTTTCTTCGCACCGCGCAGGGCACTGACGGATGGCTTGTCAAAGGCGAAGGCGCCACAGTTGGCCGGGGCGGCGCTCGCGCTCGGCGCCGGATCCGTGGGGCTGCTGGAAACCTCGTTGGCCCGGGGCACAGTTAACGTCCTGAATTGAAGGATGGCGAAAACGGCCGCTGCCAGGATCAGCACGCCGGTCACGATCAGGGCCGCATGGACCACAGTGCTCCGGCGCATGGCCGAGATCGTATAGGCCATCGCATTGGAGCGCATCCCGTGTCATCGTGGTGACCATGACCCTCGCCACCGGGCACGCGCTCTACGACGAGGCCTACGCCAAGGCTCGCCGGGATGTCACCGGCAACATCGTCAACGGCCGGCTCATCGCCGGGGAGACCTGGCCCCAGATCTGGACCCGGGACAGCTCCTACGCCCTGGACCTGGGCACCGGGCTGGGCGTGCCCGACGTTGGTATGAGGACCCTGCGCACGATGGCCACCACGGATCGGCTGGGCGAGGTGTGGCGGCAGGACCCGTGCCGCCACTTCGGGGCCTGGCCGAATCTCACCGACTCCATCGTGGGTGCTGTGGGCGCTTGGGCTACGTACCTCGCGAGCGGGGATGAGGACTTCCTGCGATGGAGCTTCGAGGTCACCCGCAACAGTCTGGCCAGAGCCGAGCGCGATGCCTTCGACGTGGGCTCCGGACTGTTCCGCGGATGCGCGAGCTTCATGGAATCCAACAGCGGCTACCCGTTGCGGTTCCGCTATCGGGGCGCGGCGGTCGGCCGGACCAAGGCTTTAAGCACCAATCTCCTCTACTTCCGGGGATATCAGCTCGCTGCCCGGATGGCGGGTCTCATCGGCGAGGACGGTTCGTCCTTTGCGGACAGAGCGACCGCGCTTCGGGAAGCCATCAATAGGCGGCTATGGGCCCCGGCTCGCGGCCTTTACGCCTACTACGAAACAGAAGGCGGCCGGCAGTCGAGGCGGATGGAGGGGCTCGGCGAGGCCCTGGCCGTCCTTTGGGGTGTGGCGGATGCCAGCCAAGCGAAGGAGATCTTCAAGAACGTAAGCATTACCGGGTATGGGATTCCGTGCCTCTGGCCGCGCTATCTCGCGTGGCGCTACTACTTCAACGACGCCAACTACTACCACAACGGCATGGTCTGGCCCTTCGTTCAGGGCTACTGGGCGCAGGCCGCCGCCAGCCGTGGCGCGGTCGATGTCTTCGACGCCGAGCTGGCCAAGTTGGCCGGGTCGGCCCAGCGCTCAGCCACCTTCCACGAGTTCTACCGGCCCGGCAACGGCCAGCCCGACGGCTCTGGGCGCCAGCTGTGGAGTGCCGCGGGCTACCTATCGATGATTCACCACGGACTACTGGGGATGTCCTTCGACGAAAGGCACATCTCATTCCGCCCGGTCGTGCCGGCGCGATTCGGCCGGATCAAGCTGGACGGTTTCGCCTATCGGGACATGGTTTTGGACGTGGAAGTGCTCGGCGCGGGGACCGAGGTCGCCTCATTCTCCGTGGATGGCCAGCCTCAGCCGGATCACACCCTGCCTATCCGGACGAGCGGCAGGCGCATGGTGACGGTGGTGATGGCGGCAGCATAGGCGGGTGCCGACGTGGTGACCGGGCCGAGCTCCAGCGTGCTTTGCGCACCATCGGCCGCCGCGAAAGCCTCCTCCCGCAGACTCCTGGCCGCCGCGGCAGCTATCCCCGCCGCCTGCCACGTCTCCTGCTCCCGGGCAATCGCCTGACGGTAGTTGGCGAGCATGGTTTCCGCGACGAAACGGCGCAGCACGACCTCCTGATCGGCTGGGTGCAGCCGGGCATCCCAACCGTTGCGATGGGCGAGCGCGTCACTCAAGTCCAATGCGGACAGTTCCCGTCTGCTGCACGCGGCCATCGCGGCGCGGTGTAGGTAACGCTCGCGGTCCGCGTACTCGGCCGGAGTGGACGGGGTGCGCGGAGTTGGCAGGGCTGCGGCCGCGCTCAGTCTGCGCGCCGCCTCATCACCCGCTTGGTACGCCTGCCAGGCCGCCTCTACCCGCTCCTGAGCCGCCAGCCATTCCTCGCGGCGGCGGCGGGCCAACGCGGCGGCCCGCTCGGCTGCGATGGTGACTTCACGCGCGTGCCGGTTGAACTCGGCCGCCTTTGCCGCAAGCCGAACTCGTTTGAGCACAGCGCCATTGACTGTTGTGCCATAGCCGCTTTCATCTCCGGCGAAGGCCGGCTTCGGCTTGCGGCCAACGAGAGCGGCGATCGCGACGATTGCGAAAACGAGTAGGACAGACCAGACTGCGGCCGCCACGAGAAGATCACTGAAGAACGCAACAAGGATGGTATCGATCATCATCAAGACCTCGAGAGGGTGTGTTGTGAGAGAGGGGAAATAGTGAGGGGACGCGCGTCAGAAACGCGGCGGAGCCCTCTCCCCAAGAGACGAGCGGTCGGCGACGCTGCTCGGCTCCCACACCGATGCCGGCGAACCCAGCGGGGAAAGCTGGTGCGGCTGCGGGAAGACGACGGTTGGCTCGGTCAGACTGGCCGGCAGTGCCGCCGGCTCGACGTCGATGACCGGAGCCCGCTGCACTGTGGCTTGAAAACCTGTGGCTTCAAAACCGGTGGCAGTCTGAACCGTGGACAGTGGCGGGTCAGTCGCCGCCGAGTGCATGTGCTCTTCGTGCTGAAACCCCAGGCCCAGCGCGGCTATCAGCGCCGCGCCGGTCAGCATCCGAATCAACCGGCGCGCCACCCACCACATGGGACGGTCGGGCGCGACGAATAGCACGAATTACAACCTACCACTCACCCCAATGGGCTTGGCAACCGCGCCAAGCCCATTGGCACGTCGTTCTAGCCGCAATAGACCGGAGTCGCGTGGGCGGGATCGAGGGCATTTGTGACGTGATGCAATGCGGTCGGGCTGAACATGATGGTCACGTGATCCGGAACGGCGAAGATGCAGTTGTTCTGCACCACGAAATTCCTGACGTTGGGGCCGGATAGGGCTTGCGTCTGATACGGCGTGACCACCAGGTCATATCGGGTGCTGATCACCGTGTACCGGACCCCGCTGACCGTGTCGCCACCAGCGTTCAACTGTTGCAGCAGAGGCGATCCGGCCACCTGATCCCTACAGGACGGGCAAGCGGAATAGACCAGATTCGCGATCCCGGGGAAATAGGCCGCCAGATTTGCTATCCCACTCAAATTCGTGCCGTGATTGCTCGGCGCCAATCCGATGAGCTGATTCACCTTGCTCGCTCCACCAAGGAACTTCAGGTAGTAGCGCGGCATCATGCCACCCTGCGAGTGGCCCAGCAGATCGACCTTGGCCGCACCGGTCGCCGCTCGCACCCGGTCGACGAAGGTGGCCAATTGCGCCGCCGACTCGGCTACCGGGGCCAGCCCGCCGATCGGCAGCAGGATTCCGTTGCCGGTCGAGGTCCAGCTGTCCGGCGTGAGCCCGTAGGTCAGCGCGAAGACGCAGTAGCCCCGGCTCTTCAGCATCGGCGATACCGTAAGCCAATTCTCGAACTGGTTGGCAAAGGTGCCGTGCACCAGCACCACCGGATAGGGATGAGCAGCACTGGGACGGCAGGACCAGTCGTTTGCCCCGGGCGGGTTGGCCACCTGGGCGGTGTAATCGGTGCTCGCGACGCCCGGCTGCGCCGGCGCGACGAGAGCGGTGACGGCGAGGAGCACGACCCCTAGTCGCCGGAACCTGTTGGCAATGGGCACTGTTGCCTCCCGGAAATAAGTTGTTTACTGGCGGGTAACGTCGTGCCCCCTCATGATGCGAGTGACCAGGCCTTGAACGGTTTGGGAGCATCGCCAGACTCCAGCGAGGTTTGTTGTGAGCGCTGACAACACGTCCCTCGTCCTCGGCGGACGCCCGATCGCGGAGCGGCTCGCCGCGGCCATGCCCGGGCTGGCCCGCGATGTCGTTGCGGCACTACGGGATCGCATCGCGGTGTATGCCTCGCTGCCACGTGAGCAGCTGGACGGAGACATCGCCCGGGTGGTGGAACGCGCCCTGAGGATGTTCGGGCAAGTGCTCGCGACGCACTCGCAACCCACAGATCATGAGCTTGCGGGGGTACGGGAGTCAGCCGCCCGACGGGCTGAAGAAGGTGTGCCGATCGACGCGGTGCTGACCGCCTATCATCTGGGCGCCGCCATCTGCGCCGACCAGTTGCAAAGTGAGGCCGGGCCGGAGGATGTCAGCGATCTGCTGGCGATTCAGCGGCTCACTCTTGGCTTCCTGCAACGGGTTACCGCGGCGGTCGCGGCTGGATATTTCGAGGAGCGCCGGACGATGTTCGGTGACGAGCACTCGGCTCGCCAATCCCTGCTGGCCGCCTTGCTGGACGGGCAGCAGGCCGAGTCCGCGGCCGAGCGTGCGGGTATCCGGCTGCCGCCGGGCTACCTGGTGCTTTACCTCGCCATCTGCGGGCATGCCGATGAGTCCGACCATCGCGTCGACGCCACAATCGTGGTCCGGCGCAGGCTTCGGCGACTGCGGGTCGAGCTTGAACATCAAGCGGCCGACCCGGTCCTGTCCATGCTCTCCGCTGATGGCGGAGTGGTGCTGATTCCGTTGGCAGTAGCGCCTTCCCAGCTGTCCACAATGGACTGGAAGCGCTTTGGCGATCTACTGGAACGCCTTGGAGTCATCGGCGGGACGGCGGTAACCGCGGGAGCCGTGGCCACCGATCCCGCAGGGGTGGCCGCATCGGCCGAGCTGGCCAGGGAAATTCTGTCGGTCGCCCGCACCTTTGGCCGTCCACCCGGGCTCTACCAGCTCGGCGACCTGCTGCTGGAGTATCAGTTGACCTTGCCGTCACCGGCTCGCAGCGAACTCGCGCGGCTGCTGGACCCGATCGGACGCGACAGCGACCTGCTGACGACGCTGCGCACCTATGTGGACAGTGGACTCAACCGGCAACGGGCGGCGCGACTGCTGCACGTACACCCCAACACGGTCGACTACCGGCTGCGCAAAATAGCCAGCCTGACCGGCTTGGATGCCGCCCGCGCCGGCGATCTGCCGCGGATCGCGGCAGCGCTCGCCGCCCGTGATGCTCACTCCGGGTTGTTGCCACCCCCGACGCGGTAGCTCGTGGTGACCCCCTCGTAGGCAATGTGCAGCATCATCCCTTTGGCGGCATGGGGCAGATTGTGGCAATGCGAGACCCACAGTCCCGGGTTGTCCGCTCGCAGCAGCACTTCCCACGTTTCCCCGGCCAACACATCAAAAGAGTCCATCCAAAGTGGACTGCCGGATGCGGCGACGCCGTCCCGGCTCAGCACAAGCACTTGATGCCCGTGCGGGTGCATCGGATGCGACTCCTTATCGCGGTTCACCACAGTGATCCGGACCAGATCTCCGGTGCGCACTGTGATAGTTGGCGCATGCGGCCACACCCGGCCGTTGATGGTGTAGGCGTATTTGGGCAAGCCACGAATGAAGCGGAGCTGCCGGTCCAGTACCACGATGAAATGCTTGTCGGGCTTGAGGTTTTGGGAGACGACCGGGGTGCCGTAGCTGAGCAGATCGAGCTCCGGCAGGACCGGGATGACGCGTTCGCCTGGCGACTCGCCCATGGTGAGCACGGATTGCCCATCCACGAACAGCTGCACCGGGACGGCGGGCATCTCGAAGCTGATGTCGTATCTGCCGCCCGCGGCGAGCCGAAGGGAGCGATCGCTTACCGGGGCAGGCCCGATGAGGCTGGTTCCGTCCACAGCGGCGAGTCGCCATGTCGCACCCTGGGCAACGATCCGATGTGGAACGTCATCAGTGTTGATCATCCGTAGCAACACCGGCGTTCCGGCATCAACCTTCTGGGACGCAGCACTTCGTGCAGATCCCACAATCCGGGTTCCCGCGAGGGTGTGGATGGGAAGAGCGACATCAAGGCCGGGCGATGCGGCTTCTTCGACCACAAATGTGCCATAGAGACCCAGCTTCACACCCTGGTGGGAAATCTGGTGAGTGTGATACCAGAAGGTGCCCGCCTTGGGAGTCGCGAAGCGGTAAGTGAATTCACCGCCGGGGACCACGGCGTCCTGCGTCAGGCCGGCCACCCCATCGTCCCCGTTGGGTACCGGATAACCGTGCCAGTGCAGGGTCACGCCGGTATCGATGTCGGTGTTCCGCAGGATGACCTCGACAACCTCGCCCTGCTTCACTCGGATTTCGGGCCCGGGTACCTGACCGTTGAACGCCCAAGCGCGAGCTGTCCTGCCGTCCGGCATTGGGAGGTCGAGCTTTCCCGCGGTCAAGGTGTAGCGCCGGACCGGCTTTGTGTTGTCCGATGTGGACATTCGTAGCCCGCTCATGTCGGCCGCTGTGTGCCCTGAGTGCGCGGACATGTTCGCTCGCTCGGGAACGATGCTGCTCCACCCGGACCACAATGGCCCGGCGGCAAGGGCCACACCCATCAGCACAAGAGCCGTCTTGCGCCAGCGCCCTGCTCGTTGGGCCCCCGCAATCAAAAGGAAAGCCGCGACGGTCAGCGCCACCACGACAGCCGTGTTGGTCAGCGTCACCGGATAGCCAACGCCGAACGCGACCACAATCCCAGCGGCCGCACCGCAAGCCGCCGCTAGCGCAGGCAACGGTCGTGACCTCCACACCGCAGCCACGATCGCCGGGACGACCAGCAGCGGGAGGCTGATGAGGATCTTCTCCTCCGCAAAAGCCCAGCCGCCGATCGCGAGCAGAACCGCGCTCAGGATCCTTGCCGCTGTTGCCACCAAGGCACCCGCGAGGAGGGCGTTGCCGAGCGCGCGTTTGCGCCCTCCCGCGACCACTGCGGCTGTGGCGATCCACAATCCGGCCGCGACGATCGCGACCAGATAGTCGAGCGCGATCAGCGTCCGGATCTGCATGACCCTATGGGACTGCAGGGACTGGCGCTGTGCCCACCCGGTCGTGCGCGATAGCCCGCCGGAGCACGGCGATGGACACCCCCAGGATGGCGAGCGCGTTGATCGCGTGGAAGGCGACGATCACGTGAGCCGCCGGAGTGGAGACCGGCGGGACCGCCTCGGGATCGCCACCGGCCGCACCCGCCAGGATGAAGATGACGATCTGCACCCAGACGAGAATGAACGGCGTGAACGCCAGAAGCGCGGTGCGCCAACCTGCCTTGGCCAGCAGGGCGCCGATCGCCGCGAGCAGGGAGAGCAGCAGGATGATGTTGGAATTCATCGCGTGCAGCTGGAACGCCTCCTGCTCCCCCTCCATGGTCGCCGGCGGCGGAAGGGTGAAGGCGCCGTACGCGGCGAAGTAGAACTGCAGGACTACGGCGAGCAGCAACAGCCCGCTGAGGGCCACGAATACTTTGCGCATGGTTCCATGATCGAGCAAATTATCCGTTTACGGGCGTATTAGTACACAACTGGGTGAAGGAACCCGGCAAAGATCTCCTTCGAATTCAGGCAAACCTGCCTTATCAAGGCGAAACTTCGCGACATTGTCGCTGCGCTGGTTGGCCACCAGAAGCTGGTCGCCGTCCAGGGCGAAGTGCCGGGGCCACTGACCCTCCACCGAGACCTCGCCCACGCGGGTCAACGCCGCCTCCGCGTCGGCCGCAAAGACCGAGATGGTGTCGGGGCCACGGTTGGCTATATATACGTTCCCGCCGTGCGCCTCGATGTGCGACGGATAGTTCGGGCCGGACTCACTCGCGGGCAACCGGCTCACTTCATGCCACGACCCGTCCGGCAGCTCTTGATAGCTGCCGATGGTGCCGTCCAATTCGAAGGCGACGAACCACTGGCCCGGCTCCTGATACCCAAAGTGCCTCGGCCCAGAACCCTCGGCGAAAGTCACCTCACCCACGATCTGGCCAGACCGATCCAGGCGGTGAATGCGGTCAGCCTTCAAGTTACTCACCAGCAACCGGCCGGTCGCGTCAAATTGGACCATGTGAGCGGCTCCGCCGAAGTCATGCCGGGTGGGCGAGCCAACCGGCAAACCCTTGTCATCCAACCGAATCAGGGCTATCGACCCGTCACCGTAGTGCGCCACAACCAGCAGGTCGCCGTCGGGATGCACCGCCACATGGCACGGCTCGCTGCCCCCGGTCGCCATCGCCTGCGGCGCCATCTCTTTGGGAAAGGCGGTAACGGCGCCCTGCGCCAACTCGGAGATGGCGTAGAGCACCTCATGTCGCGGATGCATGCCGATGAAGGACGGCTGCTCGCACGGAAGTCCGTCGCCGGATGGCCACACGGTGACCTGCGAGCCGTAGGAACCGATATAGATCACAGTTGACGCTAGCACCGCACTTCAGGAAACGTAGCGGGCAGCAAGGTGAACTGTGCGCTGGGCTGCCGCGATCATTGCCCGATCGGCGAAGCGCCCGTCCGGCAGGACACTGACACCCGACTCTCGCTCGGTCGCCTCAGCGACGGCGGCGAGCAGCTCGCGGCTGCGCTCCAACTCGTCCGCGGAGGGCCGGAAGCCTTCGAGGATCACCGGCAATTGCTTGGGATGCAAGGCCGCCCGGCCCAAGAAGCCCATGCGCCGCCCGGCAGCGCAGCTCGCGCGAAGACCGTCCACATCGGACAGCTCTGGGTAGACGGACATGGGTGGAGCGGGCAGGCCTGCGGCGCGGGCAGCGATGACTATCCTCCCGCGCGCCCACACCAGACCTTCGTCGTCGATCACGCCGAGGTCGGAGCGCAGATCGGCCTCACCGAGCGCGACTCCCGCCACCGAGGGATGAGCGGAGGCTATCCGGTAAGCCATCTCCAGCCCGATCGCCGACTCCACCAGGCAATGCAACTGTGCACCCACCAACCCGGCGACTCTGATCACCTGCGCCGCGGACTCCACCTTGGGCAGTCGCAAACCGGCCACACCACGGGCTTTGCCTACTGCGTCAATGTCGGCGAAAAACTCTGGACCACCGAGCTCGTTCACCCGAACGAAGACCGGCAGGCCGTGGGCCTGGGTGACGAAGTCGGCCACGGCCGCTCGCGCATACTCCTTGCGGCCCGCGACCACTGCATCCTCCAGGTCGAGGACAATCGCATCCGCACCCGAGTCAACGGCCTTGTCGAACCGATCAGGCCGATCTCCAGGAACATAGAGCCAGGTCAGCAGCATCAGATCACCCCCTGCTCGCGCAGAGCGGCCAGCTCGTCGGAGGTAAGGCCAAGCTCGGCATAGACCTCGTCAGTGTCCTGACCGTGTGCACGGCCAGTGTGCCGGATCTCGCCGGGAGTGCTGGACATCCGGAAGGGCACATTTTGCATGCGAATCTGACCGAAGTCGGCGTCGGGCACGGCAACGGCGGTACCAAGAGCGGCAAACTGCGGATCTACCAGGACATCGCGCACGTCGTAGACCGGTGCCACCGCCGCGTGGGCCTTCTCGAACTCGGCCACCACTTCGTCGCGACTTCGCTGACCGATCCATGCCGCGACGACTTCGTCCAGCTGATCCGCGTGCTCGGCTCGTCCCACGCCGGTGGCAAACCACGGTTCGGTGATCAGATCCGGCCGCCCGACCAGGGCCATCACCCTTTCCGCGATGCTCTGCGCACTCGTGGACACCGCGACCCAACGGCCATCGGCGCACTGATAGGTGTTACGCGGGGCGTTGTTTCCCGACCGGTTGCCGAGCCTCGGCTGCACGTAGCCCACCTGGTCGTACCAGGTGATCTGCGGGCCGAGCATGGCCATGATGGGCTCGATGATGGCCAGGTCGATGACCTGACCTTCGCCCGAACGATCCCGGGCTGTGAGGGCGAGCATCACCGCGTACGCCGTTGCCAGTGCCGTGATCGAGTCGGCCAAACCGAAGGGCGGCAAGGTAGGTGGCCCATCCGGTTCCCCGGTCGCGGCGGCGAATCCGCTCATCGCCTCGGCCAGCGTGCCGAAGCCGGGGCGGGTGGCGTACGGGCCGAGCTGGCCGAAACCGGAGATCCGGGCGATGACCAATCCTGGGTTGATCTCGTGCAGCACCTCGGGGCCGATCCCCCATCGTTCCAACGTTCCCGGCCGGAAATTCTCGACGAGCACGTCGGCATCGGCGATCAGACGCCGCAACAGCTCCCCACCCTCGGGTGCGGACAGATTGAGGGTTGTGGTGCGCTTGTTGCGCCCCAACACCTTCCACCACAGACCGATGCCCTCCTTGGCCGGCCCGTGGCCCCGAGACGGATCGGGCTTGGTGGGATGCTCGACCTTCAGCACCTCCGCCCCGAAGTCGCCCAGGAACGCAGTCGCCAGTGGACCGGCGAAGAGAGTGGCGAGCTCGATCACCTTGACGCCTTCCAACGGCTTCATGGCAGATCCACCGCACAACGGAAGCCGATCGAGGATGAGCGAGTGAGCCCGGCGCCGAGTTGGAGCAGTTTCACCGACACCGCAGGCGGTTGCGGGCCGCCGTCGAGGTACCACTCCGAGCCCGTCGCTTCAAATGCCGTGCCGCCCTTGAGGATGCAGAAGCGCGTCCGCCCATCGGTGTGTTCGCTCTCGGTGAGGTTCCATACCAACGGCTTCAGCCGTGACAGGAGCCCGGCCTCGGCAGCGATCTGCCACTCGTCCTCGGTGGGCAGGCGCAACCCGGCCCACCTTGCGTACGCACGCGCGTCCACGAGGTCGACGTGGGTGACCGGCGCATCGTGCTCGCCCTGCCCGGCATGGAACCGTTCCGGCCGCACCGGCGCGTAGCCCGTAGCGCCAAGGAACTCGGCGTACTCGGCGTTGGTGACCTCGCGCTCAGCGATCGCAACCCGTCCGGTGTGGACAGTCCGATGCATGGTCGCCATGTGATGCAAGCGCGGCGGTAACGGTTTCCACTCGTCCACGAAAGGTGCCTCGCCATAGAGACCGGTCTCCCGGTACCGGTAACGAACCGTCAAGTCGTACCGACCCGCGCGCACGACCGCCATGCCCTTGGGCGATTGAGCCCGCAACACCTGTGGCGCGGGCATCCGCACCGTCGCGCGAGCGGGGAAGGAAGGATCGCCCTCCTCAATCGGGGTCACCGTGACAGGTATGGGAGTGGCAAACACCGCCGCAATGCCACCGGCTGGGAGTGCCCCACCCACCTCGATCAGCCCACCGCCGATGGAGCTGACCGTCAGCTTCACTCCGCTCGCCGGATCCATCCACGTGTACCCAAGCAGATCCTCGGTGATGAGCCACGGACCGTCATACGCCTCACCGCGGTTGACCACTGTCCACAGCGGCTGTCCATTGTGGACCCATCGTGACGCGTAGACGTTGTCGCCGGACCCGGCCAGCGGAGTCCACTCTTCGGAGCGAAGCCAGTCGGCGAAGCGCAGCTGAACCCGGCGCATCGCCTTCCACAACGCCCGATCGCGCTCGCTCCAACCGACCCAGACCCCGAAGACGCTCTCCCAGATCAACATTCCGCATCCGTTGAGCCACGCCGAATGCAGCTCCTCCAGGTGGCTCCGGTGCCAGCGGCGGGTGTGGTGCAACATGTGCCAACGCTCAAACCACTTGGCTCGCAAGACACCCGGCACCGGTGAATCCGCGAACCATTGCGCCCAGGACATGGAGTGGTCGGCGATCCTCACCAACGGCACACGCGACTCGCCTTCCAGCACAACGCCAGGCCGCACCGCGTCGAGCGCCTCACGCAACTCTCCCGCACCCTCCCTGAGCGTGTCGAGGAAGACGCCGTCGGCACCAAGGCGCCCAACGAGTTCGGCTACCGCTTGGGCATCCGGCTTGCCTTCTCGGCGAGTACCGGTATCCCAAGGGTTGTAGTCGACAAAGACCCGAACGCCCCGCTCCTGAAAGGCTCGAACGACCTCGGGAAGCTCAGGAACATCGCGGTAGTAGTCGAACTGATTGCGGTCGTCCAGCCCGATGACCGGGTACGCATGCCACAGCAGCACAGCGTCGAAGCCACCGAAATCCCGCTCGCCCACGTCGAGGAAGGCGTCCACGGTGAAGACGCCACGCTCGTGGTCGTAAAGCGTCTCGTCCCAGAGCCAGACCAGACACACCCCGAAACAGTCACCTGCCACGGTGTCGTAGTGCTCCCCCGAGTACCCGATCCGGTCGCGAGCCTCCGCTCGCCATCGCGTCAACTGCTCGCGCCAGAGGGGCCACAGCGCCGGATCATCGGGGGCAGCGAAGATCTTCGCTTCATCCAGGGTGGACAGATCTGCTCCGGGGACAAGCGGAAGCGGAGTTGGAAGGTCGATGGGCCTTGGCACATAAGAGTTCATAGCGACGCCCGATAGAGTTGGTCGATTTCGTGGGCCCTTGGCAGCACTGCGCCTCGCCTAGTGGCGCACACAGCTCCCGCCGCGCACGCCCAACGAAGAGCCTCGTCAAGAGGGCGGCCCTGTGCCCACGCCACCGCAAGAGCACCGGCGAACGCATCGCCGGCGGCCGTCGTGTCCACCGCTTCCACCCTCGGGGCCGGCACTTCCAATCGGGTGCCCTCCCGGTCGGCATACACGGCACCGGCCGCGCCGAGGGTCATCACCACTCGGGACACCTTCTCCAGCAACGAATCCAGCCCGGCCTGGCCTCCGGCGATCGTGACCGCCTCGGTCTGGTTCACCACCAACAGATCCACCGCCGCGAGCAACTCGGGTGGCAGCGCCCGCGCCGGAGCCGCATTGAGGATCACCGTGGTCCCGGCGGTCCTTGCCGCGGCAGCGGCTTGGGCTACCGTCGCAAGGGGAATCTCTAGCTGGCACAACAGAACATCCGCTGCCTCGATCGCCACCCGATCCTGGATTTCCAGTCTGGTCAGCGTCGCGTTGGCACCCGGCGCGACCACGATGAGATTCTCCGCCTTGATATCCACGGCGATCAGAGCCACCCCGGATGTCCCGGGCACGACTCGCAACCGGCTGATGTCCACTCCCGACTCGGTCAGGTTGGCGCGCAATGCTTCGCCGAAGCCATCCTGGCCGACCGCACCTATGAACGCGCACTGTGCACCGGCGCGTGCGGCGGCGATCGCCTGATTGGCGCCCTTGCCACCGGGCACGGTCGTGAACGTCTCGCCGAGGACCGTCTCACCCGGCCGCGGCAACGTCGGCGCGGTCACCACCAGATCCATGTTGACGCTGCCCACAACGACAACTCTGCTCATGCCCGCCCCCTTTCGGCCAGCCGCAACGTCCACGCGGCAAGCTCGCTGAAGGTCACACCGTCGAATCCGGCGACGCTGCTGTGCAGGGTGTCATGCAGTGGATCGGCCCAACGCGGCGCTATCCCAGCCGCGCCGGTGAGTGCTCCGGCAATCGAACCGACTGTGGCGCCGTTGGAATCTGTGTCCCATCCCCCGCTGACGACCGCGCAGATCGACCGGTCGAAGTCGCCCTTTCCGTGGGCAAGAGCGGCTGCCACCAAAGAAGCGTTGTTTCTCACGTGTACCCAGTGAAGCTGCCCATGTCGCACGTAAAGCTGATCGACCACCCGCTCCCAATCGGCCTCTTGGGTAGCCAATTCGCGCGCTTCAAGCACGGCTGAAGTGAACCGGCTTCCCTTTGGCAGCAGGGACTCCCCCGCGTCCAGCACTTCATCCACGTTGGAAGAGACGACCGCGGCCGAAGTCATGGCCGCCACCCACACGGCGCCGAGCACGCCATCTCGCACATGGCTCACGATGGCATCGCGAGACGCCATTTGAGCGGCCAGATCGGCGCGGCCAGGATTGACCCAGCCGTAGACATCGGCCCGGATCTGAGCGCCGATCCACTCACGGAAGGGATTGCGACGCCGTGCGGTCTCCGGCGGAACCAATCCCAGCAACAGATTGCGGTAGGCGACCCGCTCGGCGGTGAAGACGCGTCCGGCGGGAAGCCAGTCGAGCCAAGCCTGTGCCACGTCGGCGCTCGTGAAGTCGCGACCGTAGGTTTCGAGGATTCGCATGGCGAGCAAGGCGAAATTGAGGTCGTCGTCTTCGGGCATGCCGTCGATGTTCTCCGCTAGCGAGTTGGGTGCGCTGCGCCTGTTCCAAGGCCAGCGCGTGCCCACGAAAGCGGACAGCCCGACCCCGGTGAAGTAGTGCGACAGCGGCCATCTGTCCGACGACATCAGGATTTCGCGAATCCCTTCGCGTGGAATCTTCTCCACCGGCTTGCCCAGCAGACAGCCGACCGCACGCCCGAGCCAAGCGCCGTGTAGGCGATCGAGGCTTGGCAAGGAAACCGGGCGCCCTTCGAAGGAAGGAAAGACAAGCTCCTCAGATGACTCCGGTAGCCACAGCGCGTCTAGGAGTTCCTCGGCGAGCGCCCGCAATTTCGGGTCGGCCGGCTCAGGCGAAGCTCCCGTGACCGGTGGCGTAAGGGATCCGCCCGCCTGCTCCCACCGTTGCTCGATCGCCGTGACGTCATGGCCTTCGTCGCGGCACGCGGCCAACTCATGCGGCAACAGATCCTCAGGCTGCACCCAGCTGAGTCTCATCCGCCGCCCTCCTTTGCCGCAGGCCTTTGACCAAGACCATCACGTGGTCTCTCGGAACTGGCGACGATCATGACTCTAGCTCGCGGAAGCGGGTCGAGCGGAGGGAGAAGCGGGCGCTGTCGCGCTCGAAGACTTCGCGCGCCACCTCGGCCAAGATCCTAGCCGGCTCGGCAAGGTCCAATTGGGACGCCCGAGCCACCGCGGTCGACCACTCTTCCGGCACCGCTGACGCTCCCCCAAGCGCGCCTGCGATCGAGCCGGCCATGGTCGCCGTGGAGTCGGCATCCCGGCCGTAGTTCACCGCGCCGAGCACCGACTCGCGGAAGTCGCCCTTGCCAACCACCAGCATCCCCAACGCAATCGGCAGCTCCTCGATGGAGTGCAGCCGGCTCGGCCGCCGCGCCCCCAAACCCGGGCTGCGGTATTCCTCGCCCACTGTGTCGAAGGGCGCGATCGCCTGGCGCAGCGGGACAATCGCCGTGCGCCAGTCTTGTTCCGCCCGGGCCGCGCCGACCACCGCCTCGATCGCGGCCCGGGTGCCATCGCGAGCGAGCCCCAGACAGGCATCGACCACACTGTCGACGCCTGCGCCCGGAGTCATCGCCGCAGCAACCGCGGCGGCGAAGACCGCCGCCGCCTCACGCCCATAGCTGTGCTGGTGTGCCCCGGCTATCTCGACAGCCTCGGCATAGGCGCCAGCCGGATCGCCCGCATTCACCACGCCCACGGGGGCCATATACATGGCTGCCCCGCAGTTGCAGATGTTGCCGACCCCGGCCTCCCGGGGGTCGGCGTGGGCGTGCCAAAGCCTTGTCACCAACCAGCGTTCGGCCGCCGCGAGGCGATGGAAGGCCACCGCCTCGCGTCCCATGTCGGGGATGTAGACCACCTGCTCGATCAGGTCCGGCACCAGCAACTCCACCATGTCGAAAGCGTCAAGGTGAGCACGCTTCTTCGCGTAAACCCTTACCAGGGCATGGGTGAGCAGAGTGTCGTCGGTGACGTGCCCGTCGCCTTTGTGATAGGGCGCAAGGGGACGTCCGGTGGCCCAGTTCTCGTGGAACGGCGGCACAATGCCCTCGACCCACCCCCCGTACCGGGCTCGGATCTCCTCCGGCAGCGCGGTCTCTGTGGCGCCCCCGAGCGCGTCACCTACCGCGGCGCCGATCAGGCAACCGACCGACCTGTCGAGCAGTTGCGTCATTACTTCAGAACCTGCTTCCCACCGTCGACCAGTTGCGCCGCCAGCTGGTCAATCGTGATCTTGTTGGCGAAGTATTGCTGGAGTGCGGGTGTGGCGTATTTGGTCTTCCACTCTGGATAACCGTCGACTTTCTGGAAAGCCGCGACCGTGAGGTCGGCCGCGCTGTCGGCGGCCACATCCCAGCCCTGCTTGCCTTGAGTCAATTTGACCAGTTCGGCGTTTGCCTTGGTACCAGTCGGAACAAGCCAGTCGCCCTTGGCCAGGGCAGCCATGTTGGCCGGGTTCAGGAAGTACTCCAGGAACTGCATGGCCTGCTTCTTGGCCTTCGAATCCTCCGAAATGGACAGTGTCTGCGGGTTCGCCGCCTGGTTCGTGGAGGCACCCTTGATCGGCGGGATGGTGACCCACTCGAACCCAGCCGGGGCCTGCTCGACCATCTGCTGGCGCAGCGACACCGAGCCGGGCAGCATGGCGTACTTGCCGGCGAAGAAGCCGGGCAGGCTGTCCGCGCCACTCATGCCGAGCGCGGCCGGGGAAGCCGACTTCGCGGTGTAGAGCATGTCGTGGATGCGTTGCGGGATCTGCTTTTCCGCATCGCCCACCTTCACCACCGACTTGCCGCCCTCGTTGTAGAAGAACTTGCCGTCGAAGTTCAACGACAGATTCATCACCCGGTTCGTCGGGGACTTCAACGCCCAGGCCACGCCATAGGTTTCGGCTGCGGTGAGCTTCGCCGCGTTGGCCTGGAACTCGTCCCAGGTCCAGCCGCCGTTAGCGGGGGGCACGGCGATGCCGGCCGCATCGAGCAGCTTCTTGTTGGCGATGACCACCTGCGACTCGAGCAGGAACGGCACTCCGGTGACCTTGCCGTCGAAGGTCACGGTGTCCCAGACGCCGGGGCTGATTTGACCTTTGAGCTCGGCGGACATCAGTCCGGAGAGGTCGGCCAGGTAGCCCTGCTTGCTGAATTCACCGATCGCGGCCGACTCGTACTGGAAGATGTCCGGCGCGTCCTTGCCCTCAAACGAGGTCAGCAGCTGATCGTGTACCGAATTCCAGTCGCCCTGGACGTATTCGATCTGGATATCGGGGTGTTCGGCGTTCCACTTGGCGACCAGATCTTTGTTCGCCTGAAGGGATTCCTTCTGCCACGCGAGGGAGAGGAAACGCAGCTTGACCGGGCCGGTGCTCTGGTTGTCGGTGTCGCCATCGCCGCACGCGGCGAGGACGCCTAAACCGACGACAGCCGCCACCGTGACGGCGGCGAGTCGACGGAACATAATTGAACCTCCTTGTTGAAGGGAATGGGCTGACGTCGTGGACGAGACGGCGTCAGCCTTTAACGGCTCCGGCGAGCGACCCGGAGGACAGCCGCCGTTGCATGAAGGCGAAGAAGAGCAGGCTCGGGATGGTGGCCAGCAGTGATCCCGCCGCCAGTGGCCCGAGCCTCGCGGTGCCCTCGATCCCCACGAACCTGGCCAGGGTGACCGGCAGAGTCGCGAGATCGGGGCTCTTGAGGAGCACGAGAGCGAAGAAGAATTCATTCCATGCCGAGATGAAGGCGAACAACGCCGTCGCGACCACACCCGGGGCCAGCAATGGGAACACCACTCTTCTCAGGACTTGCAGACGGCTGGCGCCATCCACCGAGGCCGCTTCCTCCAGCTCGCGAGGAATGTTGCGGACGAAGCCTTGCAACATCCACAGCGCGAAAGGCAACGCCCACACCACATAAATCAAGATCAGGCCGACGTGGGTATTGGCCAGTCCTACCTCCCGCAGGATCAGGAAGATCGGGATGATCAGCAGAACGAAGGGGAACAGTTGAGAGAGCAGGACCCACCCCAACGCCGCCGTGCCGATCCGGGTTTTGAAGCGGGCCAACGCATACGACGCGGGCAACGCCACCAACACGGTCAGGATTGCTGAGGCCAGCGACACCTGCAGGCTGTTGAACGCGGCCCGGCCCAACTCCTGCTCGGAGAAGGCTTGCACGTAGTTGCCCAGCGTAGGCGCGTCCGGGACCAGGCTCGGGTGCAGTTGGACCAACTCGCGCGGTGGCTTGAACGAGGTCGAGAACATCCACACCAACGGGAATCCGAGGAAGACCATGTACGCCGCGAGGGCAAGGTATTGCAGCACTCGTTTCACTAGTTCGCCTCCCGAAGCCGGCGTCGCAGATAGATCGCCAGCAGCGCGACGATGATCAGGACCATCACGTTGCCGAGTGCGGCGGCGTAGCCGTAGTTCCCATAGCGGAACGCCTCCTCGTAGGCGAAAAGCATGGGCAGCATGGTTTTGCCGCCCGGCCCGCCCTGGGTCAACACGTAAACCAGGCCGAACGAGTTGAAGTTCCAAATGAAGTCCAGCGAGGTGATCGCGACGATCACCGGCGCCAGGCCGGGCAGGGTGATGCTGCGGAAGCGTTGCCAGCTCGTCGCGCCATCGACCGCCGCAGCCTCGTGCAATTCCTTTGGCACACCTTGTAGTCCGGCCAGCAGCACCACGGTCGTCTGGGGCATCCCGGCCCAAACGCCGACCAGAATCACCGCCGGCAATGCGGTGGCGAAGTCGCCCAACCAGTTGGTACGTAAGCCATCCGCGCCGGCCCGGAAGAGTGCTTCGTTGAGCAGCCCGGCATCCGGGTGATAGACCAGTCGCCAGAGGATGCCGACCACGACCGGTGGCATAGCCCACGGGACCAATGCCATCACTCGTGCCAGGCCGCGGAACTTGAGGCGTTCGTTCAGCAGCAGCGCCAACCCGAGGGCGAGCACGAATTGCAACACGGTCACCCCAACCGCCCACACCAGGCCGACTCGGAAGGAGCCCCAGAACAGGTCGTCCTTGAGCAGCTCGCGATAGTTGTCGAAGCCGGTGAAGGTGGTGTCCACGTTACGCCCGGCCCGGGCATCGGTGAAGCCGAGATACATCCCGCGAAGCAAAGGAAACAAAGACAGGATGACGATGGGTACCAGAGAAGGCAGCAGCAAGAGATAAATGGTGGTGCGATCGGAGCGACGGCTGCCCGCCGGTGCCGCAGTGGCTAACGCGGTCATCGTTGGCCCACCTCACTCGAGGCCCGAACCACCAGTTTTGGCAGCACCTGTTCCCGGCGAGGCGGCAGGGCAGGGTCTTTGATCCGCGCCAGGAGTAGTTGCGCGGCAAGGTTTCCACGGGTTGCCGAGCCCAGCGAGACGCTGGAGATCTGCGGGTACGCCATCCGCGCGAGCTCGGTGTCGTCCATGCCGACCAGCGCCACGTCCTGTGGTACCCGAAGCCCGGCGACCAGAAGGGCGTGCAACGCACCGACAGCGATCAGGTCGTTGGCGCAAAGGATCGCGTCGGGCGTAGCCCGGGAGAGCAACCGTTCGGTGGCTGCCCGCCCGGCGGCGTACTGAAAGTTCCCGACCTCGATCAGCTGCTCGTCGATCGGGATGCCATGGTGCGCCAGGGATTCCCTGAACCCGCCGTCGCGTGCCGCCCCAGGAACGGTGTCCAGCGGCCCGTTCACGAAGCCGATCTTCCGGCGACCCCCGGCCACCAGATGCGAAACGGCCAGCGCGACGCCGGCTCGCGAATCGGTTCGCACGTTGTCGATCGGCGCCTCATCCGGCAACTGTCCAATCACGACAACCGGCGCCGGGCTGGCCGCCATGGCCTCCAGGTGGGAGTCGGTGACCCGGATCGGCGAGATGACCATCCCATCCACGTAGCGGTGAGCCAGTCTTCTCAACAGCGCTGTCTCCGCCGCCACCTGCCCGCCGGTCGCATGCACGACCAACTGGCGGCCTGATTCTGCGACCACTGACTCGATGGCACGCATCATCTCGACGTAGACCGGGTTGCCAATGTCCTCGACCGCGAGGGCGATCAGATCGGTGCGCTGAGACTGAAGGGACCGGGCGATCGCATTCGGGACGTAGCCGACTTCGGCCGCGGCAGCTCGCACTCGGCTGACTGTCTCGGGGCTGCCGCCGAGTCCGTTGAGGACGCGGGACGCGGAGGCGATGGACACGCCTGCAAGAGCGGCGACGGTATGCACCGTCGGCCGTCCATCCGCAGCTTGTAAACGTTTACGATCCAAGGTCCGCACCTCCACGTTTCGGCTGTAAACGTTTCCGGGAGTCTCTACCCGTAATGGCCGTCACGTCAAGGGCCTGTTACACAACTGTTTCCGCAGCCTCGGCCGACAACTCCACAGGAGTTGCTGTATTGCCGGGCCGTTTAGCGACAACTCCTGTGGAGTTGTCGCAATGGACGCGGGGAATCGTTCCGCAGACAAATAGTTCCGTCCCGGATTAGTTTGCTAATCTGGGCGCCATGGCGATCCCCGCTCCTGACCTCATGATGCTGCTACATGTGGCGAGTCACACACTCGAGACCGAGATGACGGCAAGATTGGCCGCCATCGGCATCACGCCGCGCGCCAATTGCGTCCTGGCCAGGGCAATCGACAAGGAGCTGACGCAGACCGAGCTCGCCGAGATGACCAACATGGATAAGACCACCATGGTGGTCACGATCGATGCACTGGAGAAGGCGGGCCTGGCCGAGCGCAGGCTTTCCAGCTCGGATCGCCGGGCAAGGATCATCGCGGTGACCAAGGCCGGCGAGAAAATGGTCGCGCGCGCCGAAGAGGTCGTCGCTAGCATCTACCAGGAAGTTCTTGCCGCGCTACCGGCAGGCGAGCGGAATGGCTTTATCAATGGGCTGACCCGTCTTGCCGAGGGCCGGCTGTCGACTCCGATGCAGTGCGAGAAGCCGCCTCGTCGTCGCGCCGCCCGGGCTCCGCAACTTGTCTCATAGAAAATAGTCCCGAACAAAACTATCTGGTACGGTCGCTTTCGTGACCAAGACCAAAGACTCCCGCTGGTTCGCACTTGTAGTCCTATGCGCCGGGATGCTGATGATCATCCTGGACCAGACCATCGTTAACGTTGCGCTGCCCGCCATCCGGGCCGACCTCGGCTTCACCCAGGCCGGTCTCGCGTGGGTCGTGAACGCCTATCTGATTGCCTTCGGCGGCCTGCTCCTGTTGGCCGGCCGACTCGGTGACCTGATCGGGCGCAAGCGCATCTTCCTCATCGGTTTGGCCGCGTTCACTTTTGCTTCCTTGCTATGCGGTGCGGCGCAGAGCGCCGAAGTGCTTATCGCGGCCCGTTTCCTGCAGGGTGTCGGCGGCGCCATGGCCACAGCAGTGACGCTGGGCATGATCGTCACCATGTTCCCGAAGCCCGCCGAGCAGGCGAAGGCCATCGGTGTCTTCAGCTTTGTGGCGGCCGCGGGCGCGGCGGTTGGCCTGCTCGCCGGCGGTGTGCTCACTCAAGCTCTTAACTGGCACTGGATTTTCCTGGTCAACCTGCCGATCGGCATCGCCGCCTTCGTGCTGGCAATCAGGTTGGTCCCCAACGATCGCGGCATCGGGCTCGGCCAGGGAGCCGACGTCCTCGGTGCCTTCCTGATCACGTCGGCGCTGATGCTCGGCGTCTACACGATCGTCAAGGCCGAGTCCTACGGCTGGGCCTCCGCACACACCCTCGGCCTTGGCGCGGTCTCCCTCGCCCTGCTGGTCGGTTTCGTTGTGCGCCAAGCGAAAGCGGGCAACCCACTGTTGCCGTTGCGCATCTTCAAGTCGCGCAACGTCACCGGCGCCAACTCGGTGCAGATCCTGATGGTCGCGGGCATGTTCGGGATGTTCTTCCTGGGCACCCTCTATATGCAACTCGTCCTCGGCTACGACGCCCTGCAGATCGGGCTCGCCTTCCTGCCGGTGGCGCTCGCAATCGGGATTCTCTCAGTCGGCTTCTCGGCACGACTGAGTGCCCGCTTCGGTGAGCGAACCGTGTTGCTGACCGGGCTGACCCTTATCCTCGCCGGGCTGGTGCTCTTCACGCGTACTCCGGTCGACGGGCACTACGTCGCCGACCTGTTGCCCGCGATGCTGGCAATGGGCATCGGCGGTGGGCTCTCCTTCCCGACGATGATGACCCTGGCCATGTCCGGTGCGACGCAGAACGATGCCGGGCTCGCCTCGGGTCTGGTGAACACGAGCGCTCAGGTTGGTGGCGCGCTCGGGCTCGCAGTGATGGCAACTCTTTCCACCTCCCGCACGACTGAGCTGCTGGCCGGTGGGACTTCCACGCCGCAGGCGCTCACGAGCGGCTTCCACCTCGCCTTCGGGATCGGTGCAGTGCTCGTACTGGTGGGCATTGTCCTTGCGGCGACAGTGGTTCAGCCGATAACCGCCACCCAGGCCGAGATCGACGCGGACTGGGCGGAGCTTGACGAATCGGAGGGCGCGAAGCCGGTACGCGTCAAATAAGGGTTTTGAAAAGCTGCCCGCTGTCATGGCGGGCAGCTACCTTTTTGAGGTGACGGTGCAGCTGCATTACACAGTGGACGGTCCCGAAGACGGCCCGGTGCTCGTGCTCGGTAGCCCGCTGGGCACCACGGGAGCGGTTTGGCAACCTCAGGTGGCGGTGCTCAGTGAGCGATTCCGCGTGGTGCGCTATGACCATCGGGGGCACGGCGCATCGCCTGTGCCGCAAGGACCCTACGCGTTGGCAGACCTCGGCCAGGATGTGCTGGCGCTGCTGGACAGGCTCGACGCGCCACGAGTTCACCTCGGCGGGATCTCGCTCGGCGGCATCGTCGCCATATGGGTAGCGGCGCACGCACCGGAACGCATCGACCGGCTGATGCTGATGTGCACGGCCGCGCGCCTTAGCCCGCCCGAGATGTGGACCGAGAGGGCGGCCGCCGTTCGATCAGACGGGATGTCGGCCATCACCGAAACCGTGCTGGGCCGCTGGTTCACGCCTGAGTTCGCGAAAGAACATCCCGCGGTGGTCGGCTGGGTCCGGCGCATGCTCGCGACCAGTCCCGCCGAAGGATATGCGGCCTGCTGCGAGGCGTTGGGAACGATGGACCTTACTCCGGTGCTGAGCCAGATTTCCGCGCCAACGTTGGTGATCGCGGCGGATCAGGATCCATCCACACCGCTCCCGCTGGTGGAACACATCGCTTCGAAGGTGCCCAACGCGCGACTCGAAGTCGTCCCGGACGCCGCTCACCTGGTCATTGTCGAGCAGCCGGCGAAGGTGAACCGCCTGCTGCTCGACTTCCTCGCCTGACCAGCGTGCGCTCAGTAGACGAGCTCCTCCTGCCTGGCCGCCACCATTGAGCCGCGGAAGAGGTAGTTGACCTCAGAGGTCTCGCGCGCGTTGGGGAAGGCACTTGTGCACGATGTCCCGGCGCTGCTGCCCGACATCAGCTCGGAGCAGATCCCGGTGCGCCGGTCCGGCAGCCCGAGCAGATGGCCGAACTCATGTGCGGCGATGCGGGTCGGGTTGTGTCCCTGCTGAACGGCCTGCCGTCCCATGTAGAAGCGGCCGTTGCCCAGCGATCCGACATAGGCCCGCGGCCAGCCGTTGTCGGCGTATACGGTGATGTTCAGCGGGCGGCCCGACTGCCACTTCTCCAGTCTGACGTTGGTTACCCGGGCGTTCCAGTTGGCGGCGCCCTGGTGAACCACGTTCACGAATTCGGCGGCGCGACTGGCGTCGTAGTAGAGGATGCGTACGGCGGAGGGGGCTGGAGCCGCGGCAGCGCTTGCGGCGCCGATAAGCTGCCCCGCCACCATCATCCCTGCGGCCATCAGGGCCCCGGTCGCGGCCCTGATCAGGTTACGTCTCAACATAACCGTAACTCTGTCCAATTTTCATCTATATTTCAATAGGTAAATACATAACTTCCAACACATAACGTGACGCGATGACTGCGAGATCGCGGGCTTCCGGTCTTGAGACATCGGTGTAAGGATCAACGCCGTGCCCGTTGTTGCTGCCCCCATCGCTGTCATCGGGGTGGCCGCCGCGATCTGGTATGTCGCCACACTCTTCTTCGGAGTCACGACTTCGCCGCTGGGCCAATTCTCGAGCGGCTTCGTCTTCGGTCTGGGTGTCTTCCTCCTCCTGTCAGCTCTGCACAGCGCGCCCATCGCGCAGGTTTTCGGGCCGCGCTGGGGCCGTTCGCTGTCGCTGGGAACCATTGCGGCGGCAGCGTTCTGGTTCCTCGGTGCCTCGGCTTTCGGCCCGGCCGCCGCGTGGCTGATGGCGGGTGCCGGTGGCATGACCGCGGTGTTGGCCGACCGGCGCACCGTGGTCGACAAGACCATTCGGGATCTCTACCGGTTCCTGCTGGCGCTGGTGCTGCTAGGCGCGCTCGGCGAGCTGATCATCGCCTGGCTCGTCGACGAGCAGCCACTCGTCGGCATCGGCACCGCGGTCGCCCTCCTCGTCGCTTCGATCACCCCGATCGGCGACTTTCCAAAGTGGACCTCGCGGTTGTTCGCACCCATCCCAGCCATCCCGCTGCGTCCGGCGATGACCCAAAACCTGACTTCCTTTGGGGGGTACCAGCCAGAGGCTCTCGCCTTCTGCACGTTCCTCGCGCCCAACAACATTCCGCGATCGCTGGTGATCAGCGTCGCGCTGGAGGTGGGCACAGGAAAGGCTTCCGGGCTCAAGACGCTCGCGCCGACCGCGTTCACCGAGTCGGGGTCGGATTCGTTGACCGTCGACCCATTGATGCAGCGATTCGCCTTCCAACGGCTCGCGGTCGGCGAGCGCAAACAGTGGGCCGCCCGGGCCGTGCGGACCTTGGCCGCACAGTTCCCCAGTGACTACGAGACCAACATGCACTGGTGCGAAAGGCTTACTCCACACGCCTTTGCCGCCGCCGAGCACGCCAACGAGCTCAAGGTCGAGCGGGGCGCCGCCGCCCTTCTGCTGAGCCATGTGGCCGGTTATCTGGTTCTGGTCGAGAGGCCGGAGGAGGCCTGTCGTGCCCTGGAGCGGGCGCTCGTCTGTGCCACCGCCGCCTTCGGCCCGAATTCGGGCGAGGTGGCCACCCTGCACGCCAATCTCGCCGAGATCACCCAGCATGTCGCCGGTTCGGGGCGAGAGTCGGGGACACGCGGAAGTCTTACCCAGACGGACAGTTCGGCCCTGGCCGTCGACTTCGCTCAGCTCGGCGATATGCGCCGGGATCTCGGCGATGTCGCTGAAGCCCGTCGCAACTATCACGCCGCGCTGGGGCATGCCAAGCAGGCGCTGGGCAGCCGGCACGAGCTGGTGGCAGATCTGCGATCCAAGCTCGCCGCTTTGCCACCGCTGGGCCAGGAGCGGGTTGCCGAGCGCCATCTCCTCGTCGGCGGCCTCGGCATGATTGTGATCGCGGTGGCCGTGTTCGTGGGCATCGTGCTGTGGCGCGACGCAAGGATCAGCGTGCCCAGACCCGCCAGTCATTCGCTCGCGGTCGTCGACGACCTTGGTGAGCTGTGCGACGAACGGCCGCGCTACTTTCCCGAGGCAGCTCCATTCGCAGGTGTTGCGCCGCATCCGATCCAGCTCTTCGCGAAGTCGGCGGACAACTCGGAGTACCTCCGCGAGCAACTCTTCGATCCGAGCGCGCCGGTCCCTTCGCATTGGCAGGCCGACGATTTCACTGTCCGCTCAGCTCAACTGGTGGGCTGTGTGACGCTGAAGCATGCCGCTGCCGAGATCACGGTTTGCAAGTATCCGGATCGGCGCGACATCCCGCTGCATCAGGCGACCTATGAGATCGCGGTCTACGAGGTCAAGACCGGCCGCAAGGTCGGCACGAAAAACGTTGTCGTGACTGAAGGGTCCTGCCCGCCGGGGTACACCCCGCCGCCCATTGGCGATCCGTGGCGCCTGCACGCATTGCCCAACTTCCAGCAATACGAGCAGGCGCTAAGCCCGTTCGTCGAGGACGACTTGCAGCTCGGATAGTGGGCCCGGCTCATCCGGCACGGCCACGAAGTCAAAGCGCAAATAGTCCTGGCTGATCGCCAGCAGCGTCACCGAGCTTGAGCCGTGCGCAATGTTGTCCGGCGTCAGGCCGCGAAGGATGAGTGCTCGGGGATCCTCGCGGGCGATGTCCTGCCCGGATGCCAGCTCGAGCCACTGCCCCCACGCCGTCTGAGCCGACTCCCCCGGCCGAGGCTCGGGCCTGGTTGCTTTGGCCAGCAAGGGAATCAGCCGTTCGGCGCGGGGCTCGGCCGGGTCAAGCCCGCTGTTTACGATGACTGTGATCCCGGTTGGCAGCTGGGTTTCGGCCCGCCTTTCACCGTCCCAGCTGACCATCGTGACCCCGGCCGGGTCGGCGGTGACCAGATGGAACGGATCGAAGGGAGTCAGGTCCTCGGGTAGCGAGCCGCCTTCTGCCATGAGCAGCGGCAGCTCGCCCCGGGATCGCCTGCCCTCGAGCGAAGCCATCTGCCCGACGCCGTTCAGCACGAAACCCACTCGGTGTGCCGCGGGATCGAGCGCCAGCCAGGTACCCCCGGCCGCCAGGTCGATCCCACCGATCAGGCCGGGATACTCCGACCAGTGCTCAGCGGGCGGCAGCCATGGCCGGCCGAGCAACTCATCGCGAACGGCAAGGATGATCAACGGCAGCCGGGATCCGGGCTCGAAACTCACGACGACTGTGCACACCCGACCATTGAACCTCAGCGCGAGGCAATGATCACCTTGTTACCGTCAGGGTCACAGACGGACCCCATCCGCTCACCCCACGGCTGATCTTCCGGCTCAGCCGTCACCTCGATGCCGTTGGCACGCAGGTGATCGATCGCGGCATCGCAATCATCCGCGTAGCACCACAACGTGAACCGTTCCGGATCCACCTGTCCCGGGGCCGGCTCTTGCCTCAGCCCGATCCCCAGCTGTGAGCTGCCTACCTTCATGCCTACGTACCCTGGTTC
>DPJL01000260.1:33648-37789 GCA_003543035.1 Micromonosporaceae bacterium
ATGATGGGGAACATCTCCTGAATCTTCGTCATAGCTGCGTCACCTCCAACCAACTGACGAACGCGGCGGGTCTGAAATCGACATGAGATCTATCGTGAGGACATGTCTAAGTCGCGGATCCTGGAGGTCGCCGGTCACGAGGTGACCATCAGCAACCCGGACAAGCTGGTCTTCCCCGCTGATGGCCATACCAAACTGGATCTGGTGGAGTATTACCTCGCCGTCGCCGATGGCGCATTGCGAGGCGTCAGCGGCCGGCCGATGATCCTCAAGCGCTTCGTCAAAGGCATCGATCAGGAAGCCTTCTTCCAGAAGCGCGCGCCGACGAGCCGGCCGGAGTGGATCGAGGTGGCCGAGCTGCGCTACGCCTCCGGCACCTCGGCGGAGGAGGTCGTCGTCCGGGATGCCGCTCAGCTTGCCTGGGTGGTGAACCTGGGCTGCATCGACCTCAACCCGCATCCGGTGCTCGCGGAGGATCTCGAGCGCCCCAACGAGCTTCGGATCGACCTCGATCCGGTGCCCGGGGTCGATTGGAAGCAGATCGTCGACGTCGCGCTCGTGGCCAAAGAAGTACTCGAAGACCACGGACTCACCGCGTGGCCAAAGACTTCGGGCTCGCGCGGCTTCCACATCTACACGCGCATCGACCCGAGTTGGTCCTATCACGACGTACGCCTGGCCGCCGAAACCGTGGCCCGCGAAGTGGAGAACCGCGCTCCGGACCTCGCCACCAGCAAGTGGTGGAAGGAGGAACGGCAAGGGGTCTTTGTGGATTTCAATCAGAACGCCAAGGACCGCACAGTCGCCTCTGCCTACTCGGTGCGGCCGACCAAGGATGCCCGGGTGTCCACTCCACTCGCGTGGGCCGAGGTGCCGCAATGCCGGCCCGAGGAGTACACGCTCTCGACTGTCCTGAACCGCTTCGCCGCGATCGGAGATCCTTGGCAGGGCATCGAAACCACCACCGGTTCGCTGCAACCATTGCTGGATCTGGCCGAGCGACTCGGCCCGGCCGAGAAACCGCCCAAGGGACACGGGCAGCGTCAGTCCACGATGCCGTTGATCGAGATTTCCCGAGCCAAGACGAAGGGCGAAGCACTCGAAGGACTGGAGCGGTGGAAAGCTCGGCACCCTTCAGTGGCTCGGCAACTCGAGGCTGCCGATGTCCTGGTGGACGGAATGCGTGGGCGAAGCTCGGTCTGGTACCGGATAAGAGTGAATCTGCAACATGTGCCGGAGGCTGAACGCCCGCCCCAGGAACCCCTTGAGGTGGATTACAACCCTTGGAGCTAAAGCAGACTCAGCACATGGACTTCCTCGATCTGGGCATCCGAGAAGGCACTCGTGGTCGTGGTCGGATAGGTAGCCAGCACCTTCACGCCATCGTCGGGCAAGTGTCCGCGGCCGGGATCACCGATGAGCACTTCGCCGCCGCGCGCAACCACTCGGCGCAGGAACGGAAGCACAAGCTCGGCCATCGAGGAGCTGTAGAGGACATCACCGGCGAGCACGAGATCGGCGTCGCCCCCATCCTCATGCAGGATGTCACCCAGACTTCCGTGCACGTAGACGCCATTGCGCCTAGCGTTCAACGCCACCGCGGCAATGGCATAGGGATCGATATCGTTCGCGGTCACCGAGGCCGCACCTGCGATTCCGGCCGCAATGGCTGCCAAACCGGAGCCGGATGCCAGATCGAGCACCCGCCGGCCGTCGGCAACCTCGGGATTGTCCAAAATGTATCTGGCGAGCGCCTGCCCACCAACCCACGCGGATGCCCAGAAGGGGGCCACCAGCTTCGTTCCGGCCTCCGCTTCCATCCGTGCCCACCAAACAATCGCATCATCGGCTAAATAGAGCCTGATCTCTGGCACAAGCGGCACCGGAACCAGGCGAAGCCTGTCCAGACCTGGGATTTCGCCGGTCAGCACCTTGTCCTCGAGGTCGGTCAGCGGGTCGAGTGTCCGTCCCAAGGTACGAGTCTCTTCCTCTAATGCTTGTGGCATATCGGACAACCAACCTTCCCTAAGCGCTAGAAGCGGGTACTGTCTTAACTGGGTGTGGGGTGATCAAGGTGATGGTCCCCGCTAAGTTGGCAGGGCACCGGCCCGCACCGTGAATGGAGACAGCAACATGGCAACAGGAACCGTGAAGTGGTTCAACTCCGAAAAGGGCTTCGGCTTCATCGAGCAGGACGGCGGAGGCTCTGACGTCTTCGTTCACTACTCGGCGATCGTCAGCGGCGGTTACCGGGAGCTCAACGAGGGCCAGAAGGTCCAGTTCGACGTAACCCAGGGCCAGAAGGGCCCGCAGGCTGACAACGTCAGCCCGCTCTGACCTAAAGCTTCGATAATCGCCAGGTGGCCTTGCGGCCGCCTGGCGACTTCGTTTTCCGGCCAGCTCGATGGTTTCGATATCAGCGCCCGACTCGGCTCGAGGCTGAGAAGCCGGCCGCACCCGATCGTGAACGACCCCGGCCGTTGCCGGATGAGGCTGTGTGCCCCTTGCCGGCCGCTTGCCCCTTGCCAGCCGTCTGCCCTGACCGCGCCACTGCGTGCGCCGACCGCACCGCAGGCTGACCCGAACGTGCAGCGGGCTGGCTTGAGGTTCCGCCGGCGCGGCGGCCGCGTCCTCGTCCTGTGGGAGCAGCCGAAGCAGCTTTGATGGGGACCGCGCTAAACGAGCGTTCTCCCGGTGCCAGCTCCTGTAGGAGAGCGTGGCCCGGCCTCAGGCGAGTCGTGGTGGGAGCGATCCCGGCCTGACGCGCCAGCGCCCTGACATCGGTCACCTGGTCGTCGGTCATCAAGGTGACGACCGTTCCCGCCGCACCGGCGCGCGCAGTCCGCCCTGAACGATGCAGATAAGCCTTGTGCTCGGCCGGCGGGTCGGCATGCACGACGAGCGTGATGTCGTCGACGTGGATTCCGCGTGCCGCGATGTCAGTGGCGACCAAAGTCCTTGCGGCGCCTTCGGAGAACGCCAAAAGGTTACGGCTACGGGCATTCTGCGCCAGGTCGCCGTGCAACTCCACTGCTGCCACACCTGATGCAACGAGTTGGCGGGCCAATGATCGCGCGCGGTGCTTGGTCCGTGTGAACACCAGCGTCCGGCCGGGTGCCGCGGTCAGATCGACGAGTACCGGGAACCGGTCCTGCGGATCGACATGCAGCACGTGGTGGACCATCTGGCTCACCTTCGACTGGGCCGAATCAACGCTGACCGTCACCGGCTTGTTGAGGAACCGCTTGACGAGCACGTCCACGCCGGCGTCGAGGGTCGCGGAGAAGAGCAGACGCTGGCCCGAACGCGGCGTCTGATCCATCAGCCGCCGCACCACGGGCAGGAAGCCCAGGTCAGCCATGTGGTCAGCCTCATCGAGCACGGTGATCTCCACCGCGTCGAGCTTGACGTTCCCCGCGGCCAGGTGGTCGGCGAGCCGGCCGGGGCACGCGATGACGATGTCGACTCCGGAACGCAGACCCGAAACCTGTGGGCCCTTGCCCACTCCGCCGAAGATCGTCATGGTTCGCAACGATGCGGCAGCGGCGAGTGGGGCGATGGTCGCCTCGATCTGCGTTGCCAGCTCACGGGTCGGCGCGAGGATCAGCGCCCGGGGACGGCCAGGGCTGCGCCGCGTGGTGGAAGCAGCGAGCCTGGCGACCACCGGAATGGCAAACGCATAGGTCTTACCCGAGCCCGTCCGGCCACGGCCGAGCACATCCTGACCCGCCAAGGAGTGGGTCAGGGTGGCCGCCTGGATGGGGAAGGGCTGGTCCACTCCATTGGCGGCGAGGGCCGAAACAAGCCGTGCAGGCACGCCCAACTCAGTGAACGTAGGTGATGATTTGGAACTGGTGGTACTTGGGCGGTTCTCCGCCATCAATTGACTCCGAACGTATGAGGGACGCCATGCCCAGCGCAGGGCCTGTTTGGCCGCAGCGCACAGTGGCCGACGTCAAAGAGGAATAGCCCGCCAGCGTAAAAGCGCGGGCCACGTTGCTCGAGTGTACCTGAGACGCACAGAACGGGTGTGCTACCGGCTGGCGGCGACCCGCTTGGTCGCCAAACGGCGATTGTCCGGCCAACGCACGTCTCGCACCCAACGGAACTTTTCAAATACCCAGATGAGTCGAGCCGAGGG
>DPJL01000259.1 GCA_003543035.1 Micromonosporaceae bacterium
TCCCGGGAGAGCGAGAACCGCGACGCGACCTCGGTGAGCGAGTGCTCGCGTCCGTCCTCGAGCCCGTAGCGGGCCCGCATGATGCCGGCCGACCGGTCGTCGAGGTGGTTGAGTAGGCCTTCGATGCGCTGGCGCTCCAGCGCGGAGAGCACGATCTCCTCCGGGCTGGGTGCGTCGCCGTCGGCAACAAGATCACCCAGGCTGGTGTCGCCGTCGTCGCCGACCGGCGTGTCCAGCGAAACGGTGTCCTGCGACCAGCGCCTGAGCTCGGTCACCCGCTCGAGCGGCACACCCAGGGCGGCCGCGATCTGCTCGGGCTCGGGCTCGGCGCCCAGCTCACGGGTGAGCTGACGGGTCACATTGCGCATCCGGTTGACATCTTCCACCAGGTGCACCGGCAGCCGGACCGTCCGCTCCTGCTGAGCGATGGCACGGCTGATCGCCTGGCGGATCCACCAGGTGGCATACGTGGAGAATTTGAAGCCCTTGACGTAGTCAAACTTCTCCACCGCGCGCACCAGGCCGGTGTTGCCCTCCTGGATCAGATCCAGCATCGGCATCCCGGACCGCACGTAGCGACGCGCGATTGACACCACAAGGCGGAGGTTGGCTCGAATGAAAAGGTCCTTGGCGTGCGCACCCTCGGTCACGAGAAGCTCCAGCTCCTCGCGGGAAACCCCGCTCGGAACCTTGTCTTCCTCAAGCAGATTCTCCGCGTAGAGCCCCGCTTCGATGGCCTTGGAAAGATCCACCTCATGCGCGGCGTCCAACAGCGGCGTGCGAGAGATTTCGTGCAGGTAGACACCGACGAGATCGCGCTCCTCGGCCACCTGGTCCGTGCGCAGCATGGTCATGTTCTCCACGTTCGGGTCCTCCCCCGTAATCGCCGCAGGGGCCTGCGGTGCTGACACCTGCACAACAGATGACGCTCGGAGATGATTCCGCGTTGCCCCTGAAAGTGTCACGAAGAGCTGTGAACTTCCTGATATGGGATTGCTGGATCGGCAAATATGCCCGATTTATGACACCAAAGGATCGCCATTGATCACAGCGATGCAGGTCACGATAGGCATGTGAGCTGCGTCGCTATCCGTAGCGACATCGCCGCAAAGGAGCTATGACGCGGATGACTTCCTTTTGGTAGTTCCCGTTCTGCCGCGCGGCGAATCCTCCGGCGCGGCGAGCGCCCGGCCCGCCTTGCCCCGGGTTCTGGCCGCCAGGGCCACGAAAATGCAGTCTAAAACGGTCAGCTGGGCAAGCCGACTGGCCAGCGCTCCGGACCGATAGGTGGTCTCCCGTGCCGCAGTGGTCACCACGAGGTCAGCCGCTTCGCTGATCGTGGAGCGCGGGAAGTTGGTGAGGGCCACCGTGGTCGCCCCAGCCTTGCGCGCGCGGCCGAGCATCTCGATGGTGTCCCAGGTGGTACCGGTGTGCGAGATCCCGAAGGCGACGTCGCCCGAGCTCAGCATCGCGGCCGACGCGAGGGCCCCGTGCACGTCGGGCCAGTAGTAGGCGACCCGGCCCAGCCGGTGCAGCTTGGCTTGGAAGTCGGCGGCCACGAATCCGCTCGCCCCGGCCCCGAAGACCTCGATTCGGGAGGCCTTGAGCATGGCGTGCACGATCTGCTCGCACACCTCGGGGTCAAGCTGCCGGGCGGTTTCCTCCACCGCACGGGCATCGTTGAAGGCCACCGTGGCGATGATCTGCGAAAGGTCTGCCCCAGGCTGGATGGCTCCACCGGCAACCCGGGCATCTACCGGCTCGACTCGCCTGGCCGCCTCCGCGGCCAGCTTGATCCGCAATTGCGGATAACCGGTGAGCCCGATCGAGCGGCAGAACCGGACGACACTGGCCTCCGAGGTCTGTGCGGAAGCAGCAAGATCGGTGATGGTCCGGCTCGCCGCGTCCGCCGGGTCTGCCAGCACGATCCGGGCTACTCGCTGCTCCGCGGGTGAAAGCGCGGGCAGCAAACCGTTGATCTGCACGATCAGACCGGCCGGTCCTTCGTCCGCCCCGGTGGAAACCCGCCCCATCCTTGCCACGTCGAGACCTTACCCGGTCGCCACTGTGGTTCGGGTCAGGACGGTCTTCCAAATCGCTTGCGCCACCTCATCCTCCGGCATTCCACCGTCGATCCGGACCGCATCCACGCCCATGTCGCGATAGGCCTCTGCCGCCGCACGCAGGAAGGAAAGCTCCTCATGATCGGTGCCCCGGCGCTCGATCCGCTCGAAGGCGGCCTCCGGTGTGATGTCCAGCAGAATCAAGATCTCGGGGGCGGGGAAGGCTGAGTACGCCAGCTTGACCGCACGTTGCAAGAACCGGCCGCCGCCGTGCACCCGAACACTCACCTGCTGGCACACCGTATACCTGTCCATCACCGCGATCCGTCCGCCGAGCCTGGCAGCCAGCAACGACCGTGCTATCGCGAGCCATCGCAGGACCGACTCCACGACCAGCAATCCCCGGCGGCCGAGAAGCTTGGCTGGATCCTGCCCGCCCAACTTTTTCGTGGCGCGAGCCAGCCACCGGCGCCCGCCGGGATTCGGCCCGTACCGCACAGCGACCCCCGCGGCTCGTAACTCCTCGGTGAGCCGCATTGCCTGTGTGGTCTTGCCGGAGCCGTCGATCCCGACCAGCGCGATCGCTGTTGCTCGCCTGACTGCCACGCTAGAAACCTATCCTGGCAGATCAACCGGCAGTTGTTGTAGCGGGCGATCGGCCGTGGTCCACATGGACTATAAACATTCACATGGAGGCACTCGGCTACTTAAGAACCATGCCGTTGCATGCGATAACCGAGGTGTACGGGGAAAAGGGGCTGCGAGACCGCTTTGAGCTGGAGTTGCACCGCCTTTCCGAGACCGATCGGGCACAGTTGCGCGGGGTGCTGGCCTATGCCGCGAACCTTCATGAAGACCAACGCCGGGTGCGCGAGCCCTATCTCAATCACCTGCTACGGGTGACCCTGCGGATCCTCTGCTACTACGGCGTCACCGACGTTGATGTGCTCACGGCCGCGCTGCTACACGACTCCGTAGAGGATCAGCCGTGGCGGATGATCGGCCGGCCGGAGACCGACTCTCCACCCACGACAGAGGCGCTTATGGTGCTCGCGGAGAAGTACGGGCATCGGGTTGCGCGTCTGGTGGACGCCGTCACCAACCCGGACTATGACCCGCATCGCGACAAGAATGAGCAATATCGGGTGCACGTGGCCGAGGCGCTGGAATTCGAGCCGTGGGCCCGCGTCATCAAGATCTCCGACTTCACCGACAACGGCGTGGGCATCATCCACACCACCGGCCCCAAGATGATGAAGGCCGCCACGAAATACGCCCCGCTGGTGCCGATCCTGCGGGAGCTGGTGTCCAGATCGGACACTCCCCTGGCCGACGAGGTCAAGCTGCACATTTTCGAGCAGCTCGACCTCGCCGAACTCAGATTCAGAGCGATCCTTAACTAATCAGAAGTCCTCGTCCAGGGACACCGAGCCGCCGACGGCGACCTGGTAGGCGGTGACTCTTCGTTCGAAGAAGTTGGCCAGCTCCTGCACGTCCTGAAGGGCCATGAACGGGAACGGGTTGCGGGAGCCGAATCGCACCGGCAGGCCGAGTCGCGCCAGCCGCTGATCTGCCACGTACTGAATGTATTCGCGCATGTCGGCGGTCGTCATGCCGGGAAGGCCGGCGCCGCAAAGGTCTTCGGCGAAGGCGAACTCGGCCTCTACTGCCTCTTCGAGCATGAGCGTGACCGCTTTGCCCATCTCGTCGTCGAACAGCGACGGCTCCTGCACGCGGACGGTGTCCACGACCGCGAAGGCGAAATCCATGTGCATTGATTCATCGCGGAAGACCCAGTTGGTACCAGTCGCAAGCCCGTCAAGAAGCCCCCGAGAGCGCAACCAATAGACGTAGGCGAAGGCCCCATAGAAAAAGAGCCCCTCGATGCACGCGGCGAAGCAGATCAGATTGAGTAGGAACTTCCGCCGATGTTCGGCACTGTCCAAAGTGGCCAGATCGAAAACCGAGTCGATCCAGCGGAAGCAGAATTGCGCCTTCCGCGCGATCGACGGAATGTTCTCCACCGCGGCGAAGGCTTTGGCGCGCTCCTCATCGTCGGGCAGGTAGGTGTCCAGCAGGGTCAGGTAGAACTGGACGTGCACCGCCTCCTCGAAGAGCTGACGGCTCAGGTAGAGCCGCGCCTCCGGGGAGTTGATGTGCCGGTAGAGGTTGAGCACCAGGTTGTTGGCCACGATGGTGTCGCCGGTGGCGAAGAAGGCCACCAGCCGGTTCACCAGGTGCCGCTCGCCTGGTGAGAAGGTGGCGAGATCGGGCAGGTCATTGCCCAGGTCCACCTCCTCCACCGTCCACGTGTTGCGGATCGCGGCGCGGTAGCGCTCGTAGAAGTCCGGGTACCGCATCGGCCTCAACGTGAGATCGAGACCGGGATCCAACAGCATCTTCGTCATTGGCACGCCTCGCAGATCTCGGGGTTCTCGACGTCGAGAGTGATCAACGGCTTAGCCGCGGCGGCAGGTGCTGCCGCGACCGTCTTGGCGATCGCCGTTGCCGGGCGCGAGCGCAGGTAGTACGTCGTCTTGAGGCCCTTGCGCCAGGCGTAGGCATACATCGACGAGAGTTTGCCGATCTCAGGCGAGGACATGAAGAGATTCAGCGACTGTGATTGGTCGATATAAGGCGCTCGCGCGGCGGCGAGGTCGATCAGAGCCCGCTGCGGCAGCTCCCAGGCCGTCCGGAAACGGGACCTCAGCTCAGCCGGGATCTCGGTGATCTCGGCAATCGAGCCTTCGGCGCGCACGACGCGGTCCCTCATGGAAGCCGTCCACAGGCCCTGTGCTTTCAGCTCCTCCACGAGGTACTTGTTCACCTGCAGGAACTCGCCGGAGAGGGTTTCCCGCTTGAACACGTTGGCCACCGGCGGCTCGATGCACTCCGCGCAGCCCGCGATGGAGGCGATGGTGGCGGTCGGTGCGATCGCGATGAGCAGCGAGTTACGCAGACCTGTCCGCGCCACCTTCTCCCTCAACGCCGCCCAGGCGTCGGGCCGAACCGGCTCCGCGTCGGCCCAATGGTCCAAGTGCAGCACGCCCTGCGCGGCACGAGTGTCCGCATAGGACGGATGGGCCCCCAATGCGGCGGCAAGGTCGGCTGAAGCGTCGTACGCCGCCAGCGCGATCTCCTCCGAGATGCGGGTCGACAGCGCCAAAGCCTCGGGCGAGTCGAAATCCAGCCCGAGTGCGAAGAACACGTCGGCCAGCCCCATCACGCCCAGACCGATTGGGCGCCAACGGTTGTTGGCCCCTGCGGCCTGACCGGTCGGGTAGTAGGACAGGTCGATGGTGCGATCGAGCACCCGCACTGCCACCTTCACGGTTTCGCGCAGGGTGGCCCAATCCACGCCGTCCTGGAACAGGTGCGCGGCCAGGTTGATCGAGCCGAGGTTGCACACCGCGGTCTCGTCGTCGCTGGTCACCTCAAGGATCTCAGTGCACAGGTTGGAAAGGTGGATCGTGTTGCCGGCCTTGGCGGTCTGATTCGACGTGCGGTTGGCGGCGTCCTTGAAGGTCATCCAGCCGTTGCCGGTCTGCGCTAGAGTCCGCATCATCCGGCCGTAAAGCTCTCGCGCCGGCACGGTCTTGATCGCTTTTTGCGAGGCTTCAGCGCCTCGGTAAGCGACATCGAAGGCCGGCCCCCAGAGGTCGACCAGCTCCGGGACATCCTTCGGGTCGAAGAGCGACCACGCCGTGTCCGCCTCCACCCTGCGCATGAACTCGTCCGGCACCCAGTTGGCCAGGTGCAGATTGTGCGTGCGGCGCGACTCCTCACCTGTACTGTCGCGCAACTGCAGGAACTCGTCGATGTCGGCGTGCCAGGTCTCGAGGTAGACGCAGGCCGCTCCCTTGCGACGGCCGCCCTGATTGACTGCGGCAACACTCGCGTCCAGGGTGCGCAGCCACGGCACGATGCCGTTGGACAACCCGTTGGTGCCGCGGATCAGCGAGCCGCGGGAACGGATACGCGACCACGAAACCCCGATGCCACCGGCGTATTTGGACAGACGCGCGATCTGGGCATACCGCTCGTAAATCGAGTCGAGCTCGTCGCGGGGTGAGTCGAGCAGGAAACAGCTGGAGAGCTGGGGGCGGCGTGCTCCGGCGTTGAACAGCGTGGGTGAGCTGGGCAGGTAAGCCAGCCGGCTCAGGATCGCGTAGAGCTCGGCGACGTCGGCGACACTGCCCGGCAGGGTGGTGCCGGCGGTGCCGGCGTTGCCGACCTCACCCATCAGGCCACACGCGACACGCAGCAGGAAATGCTGCGGGGTCTCCAGCACCTTCCGCGTGATCGGGTGGCGCAACAGGTACCGGTCGTAAACCGTGCGAAGCCCGAAGTATTCAAAGCGGTCGTCCCCCGCCGGGTCGATCAGATCTGCCAGCTCGCCCTGGTTGACCGCGACAAACTTCGCCAGGTCATCGGCGAGCAGGCCCAGATCGTGGCCGGCGCGGACAGCGTCCGGAAAGGACAGCACGCCCTGAGTGGCCGCCTCCTCGGCGATGTGAATCGCGAGCAGCCGGGCCGCCAAACGGCTGTACGACGGCTCCTCCGCCACCCTCGCGGCGGCGGTCTCGATCGCTCGCATCCGCAGGTCGGTGTCGGTTGCTCCGGGCCAGATCCCGGCTAGAACCGGCCTGGCCACGGCCGAGGCGTCGACATGCGGAAGGTCCTGCGCCGCATCAATGATGGCGTCGGCGAAGGTTGGTGCTGAGATGGTGCTGGTCAACGTGCGCTCCCCCTGCTGAATATGGCGGAAAGGGCACGGCAAAGCAGCGCTACCCAGAGCGCTGTGTCTACCGTGGACCGTCCCGCGCGGCCTCACCCCGCTTGCGGCAGACACTACATGTAGTGGCGTCCGACCAAAAGCGACCCCATATCGTCCGGGCGTGTCGCGTAAGCCTCTGTCGATGAGACTCAAAATTGACCGTCAATACACGAACGCTGAGCGAAGCAGGATCGCCGACAACTTAGCACACGCGTTCGATTCACTCACGTATTCAAGCGGCCGGGTGACCGAATAACGATCTTTCTCTATATCTATGCATAGCAACTCGTCTCTCATATCCTTCCCCCATATCGGCGCAGGGCACTGTGTCGATCACTGGAGAGGAGAGGCATTTGAGTCGCCTCACAAGTGCGCGTCTCGCCCGGACAGTGGCGGCCGCGCTTCTGGTTGGCGCGGTCACCTCCGCGTTCACCGCAACCCCCGTTTCGGCCGCCGACGGCTCCATCCTCGGCGTGGGCACCGGCAAAGTGGTGCCCGACAGCTATGTGGTGGTCCTGAAGTCCGATGTGGACGCTCAGGGCACCCAGGACGCTCTCGTTTCCCGCTTCGGCGGGAAGGTGGGCCAGTCCTGGCGCCACGCGCTCAAGGGCTTTGAGCTCAACGCCCCGGAAGCGGTCGCCAAGAAGGTCGCCGGCCACCCGTCGGTCTCCTTCGTTCAGCGCAACGGCATCTACACGATCCAAGACACCCAGCCCAACCCACCGTCCTGGGGGCTGGACCGGATCGACCAGCCGAACCTGCCGCTGAACAGCAGCTACACGTACCCCACCACGGCGTCGAACGTGAAGGCCTACGTCATCGACACCGGCATCATGATCTCGCACAACGACTTCGGTGGTCGTGCGACATGGGGCCACAACGCCGTGGACACGAACAACACCGACTGCCACGGTCACGGCACGCACGTGGCGGGCACCACCGGTGGCACCGCCTACGGTGTGGCCAAGGGCGTCGCCCTGGTCGCCGTGAAGGTGCTGAACTGCCAGGGCTCCGGCACGACGGCTCAGGTCGTCGGCGGGATCAACTGGGTGACCGGTGACCACACCACCGGCAACGCTGTGGCCAACATGAGCCTCGGCGGCGGCGTGGACACGGCAATCGACAACGCCGTGACCGGATCCATCAACGATGGCGTCACCTACGCCATCGCGGCGGGCAACAGCAACGCCAACGCGTGCAACTTCTCTCCGGCACGCGTACCGGCCGCCATCACCCTCGGCGCGTCGGACATCAACGACGCACGGGCCAGCTTCTCGAACTTCGGCACGTGCCTCGACCTGTTCGCCCCCGGCGTGAACATCACGTCGGCGTGGATCGGCAGCAACACCGCGACCAACACGATCAGCGGCACCTCGATGGCGAGCCCTCACGCCGCCGGCGCGGCCGCGCTGATCAAGTCGGCTAACCCGGCCTTCACGCCGCAGCAGGTGCGCGACGCGATGGTGGCGGCAGCGGTGCCCAACAAGATCACCAATCCGGGTACCGGATCGCCGAACCTGCTACTGCAGGTCGGTGCGGGCACACCGCCCACTCAGGACTTCTCGATCGCGGCGTCGCCGAACTCCGGCACGATCGCGGCGGGCAGCTCCGGCACGACCAGCATCAACGTCGCGACGACGCTCGGTGCGGGTCAGAACGTCAACCTGAGCGCGAGCGGGCTCCCGAGCGGTGTCACCGCGTCGTTCTCGCCGGCCTCCGGCACCACCACGTTCACGTCCACATTGACGTTGGCCGTGGCGGCCGGGACGGCTAACGCGACCACGCCGATCACCATTACCGGCGCGGGTGTCACCGGTACCAAGACCACCACCTTCACCCTCACCACCACCGGTGGCGGCGGTGGCGGACAGTGCAATGCCACCAACGGCACCGATGTCGCCATCCCGGACCCGGGCACGGCGTACAGCAACATCGCGCTCACCTGTAACCGCAACGGTTCGGCGACCGCCACGGTCGAGGTGCACATCCTGCACACCTACCGCGGCGACCTGCGGATCCGCCTACAGGCCCCGGATGGGACGCTCTATCTGTTGAAGAACTGGAGCTGGTTCGACAGCGCCGACAACGTGCACGCCACCTACACGGTGAACCTCTCCGGCGAAGCCGGCGCGGGCACCTGGCGCCTGCGCGTTGACGACGTCTTCAGCACCGACTCCGGCCACATCGACAGCTGGACACTGAACATCTAGCTCAAAAGGCAGTGAAACAACCGCCCACCGGCTTAACGTAGATCGTGCGATCAAGCCGGTGGGCGGTTCTTGCGGTTCTGTGCGCCAGCCTGCTGCTCGTGGCCATGGACGCGACCATCCTCAACGTCGCACTGCCGTCCCTCGTGGACGATCTGGCTCCCGACGCGATCGAACAGCTCTGGATCATCGACGTCTACGGCCTGATTCTGGGCGGGCTGCTGCTCACCTCGGGCGCGGCCGGGGACCGCTGGGGCCGCAAGCTCATGTTCATGGCCGGCATCGCGGTTTTCGGCGTTGCCTCGATCATGGCTGCCACCTCGCAGTCCACCGAGCAGCTGATCGGTGGGCGGGTGCTGCTCGCTATCGGTGGCGCGATGATCATGCCTTCCACGCTTTCCTTGCTGCGCAACGTTTTCACCAACCCGCGGGAGCGGACGGTCGCGATCGGCATCTGGGCCTCGGTGGCCGGGGCCGGGGCCGCTATCGGGCCGGTGCTCGGTGGTTTTCTGGTCCAGAAGTACAGCTGGTCGGCCGCGTTCTGGGTGAACGTACCGATCGTGGCCGCTGCCCTGATCGCAGGGTGGCTGATACTTCCGGAATCGAAGGCACCGGGCGAGCATGGCATCGACTGGTTCGACGCGGCGCTGTCGATCGTGGGGATGATCACCCTGGTCTGGGGACTCAAGCACATCTTCAAGGACGGCGTTTTCTCACCGGCACCGCTCGCATTGCTTGTGGGCGCTGGCATCCTGTGGTGGTTCTTCAGGCGCCAGAAGCGTTTGGCCGATCCGATGCTCGACGTCCGCCTGTTCAGCAATCGCCCGTTCCGGGCCGCGGCGATCGCCATCCTCACCGCGATGATGGCCATTGGCGCGGCGCTTTTCCTGCTGACGCTGTGGCTCCAATATGTCGAGGAATACTCACCGATGCAGGCCGGTGTGCGGATGCTGCCCGCCGCCATCGCATTGCTGCTCGGCGCCCTAAGCGCGGAGCGGCTCATTCGCGTCGTCGGCGTCAAAGCCGTTCTCGGCGTTGGACTTGGCGGCCTGGCGCTGGCCTTCGCGGCTCTCGCGGTCTTCCCGCTGAGCTACCCGCTTGTGGCGATAGCCCTTGTCGCCTTTGGGCTCGGCGACGGACTGGCGATCACCGCCTCCACCTCCGTAATGATTTCGGCCGCGCCACCCGAGCGAGCGGGCATGGCCGCAGCTGTCGAGGAGACGTGCTACGAGCTCGGGATCGGGCTGGGGGTAGCGTTCCTCGGCACAGTCGCCGCCACCGCCTACAGCTATGGCCTTGGCACGCTTGACCTTCCAGAGCCACAAGCGTCCACTGTGGACGAATCGATCGGCGGCGCCTTCGAGGTCTCCCAAGAGTTCGGCACGCACGTTATGGACCGGGCCAAGCTCGCTTTCGTCGAGTCGCTGACCTTCACCAGCGCCGCCTCGGCGATCCTGGTGGCCGTGGCCATGTTTGTCGCGCTACGCCTCATCCCGCGTGGCTTCAAAGCGGACGCCGGCCACTGACCCGTCGAACTCGAGCACGACGATTTCGTTGCGCCCCTTATGCAGCAGCGGCCATGGCAGATAGAGACTGTGCTGCGGCCCGATGTTCCAGTAGCGGCCGAGGAGGAATCCGTTGACCCACACGTACCCTTTGTTGCCACCGGGGATCGAAATGAAGGTGTCACATGGCTCGTCGAGCTCCAACGAGCCCCGACTGAACACCGGGTCGATCCGCGAACCCGTTGCCCCCCAAGGTAGATCTTCGATTGTGCCGAGTTGCAGCGGGTAGCTGAGAAATCCGTGCACGAACATCTGATCGTGCCGCACCCCGCCGGTGATCCCCTTGCGCTCACCTACCTTCGGGCCATAATTCACCCGCCCCATCGACTCGACCAGCAGATCGATCTGAGCCCACTCCCCCGGTACCGCGACATCAAGCGTCGCATTCGTCTCGTCCAGCACGGCAACCTGTTGCCCGTCAACGAAAACCTGGGCTCGGTCGGCGAGCCCGTCGACGGTCAGCCGGTACTCGGCCCGCGGGCCGGGGATCCCGGTCCGGTAGAGGACAAGACCGTGGCTAAGTCCAAGCTCCTCGAACGACAGCGGGTGAGCCGACTTCACCGGCGTCACCGTCTCCAGCACGTCGAAGAGCCGCAATTTTTCGGGCAGCTCGACTTCTTGCGATGCCAGCAAGACAGGCAGCGGCGGCACCTCGGTAGGCGTGTTGTAGCGCGACAACACTTCGCGGAAGAGCCAGAACTTTTCCGTCGGGCCGCCCCGTTCGTCGATCGGGGCATCGTAGTCGTACGAAGTGACGTCGGCCTTCAACGAGCCCTGGTGGAATTCTCCCGGCCGATTGGCACCAGCCCAGGTGCCGAAGTTGGTGCCGCCGTGCGCCATGTAGATGTTGACCGACGCGCCGGCCTCGAGAATGCGAGCGAGGGTGTCGGCGGCGTCGGCCGGGTCTCGGGTGACATGCTCGTTGCCCCAGTGGTCGAACCAGCCGCACCAGAATTCCATGCAGAACAAGGGATCCTTATCCCGGTACCGGCGGAAGGTCGCAAAGTTCGATGAGGGGTCCGAGCCGAAGTTGACCGTGGCGAGGATGCCCGGGATGGAGCCGTTGGTCAGCATGTGGTCGGCCGGCCCGTCCGAAGTGAACAGCGGCACGTCGATGCCCCGCCGCACCAGCCCGTCGGCGAGGTGGCGCAGATATTGGAAGTCCGATCCGTAGGAACCGTATTCATTCTCCACCTGCACCATGATCACGTTTCCGCCGTTGGTGACCTGATGCGAAGCGATCAGCGGGATGAGCCGGTCGAACCACGCGTCCACGGCGGCCAGATAGCGCTCATCCATGCAGCGCAAGCGGATCCCCGGGTGCCCGGTCAGCCACGCCGGCAGGCCGCCGTTTTCCCACTCGGCGCAGATGTAAGGCCCGGGGCGCACGATCGCGTCCAGACCCTCTTCAGCGGCCATCGAAAGGAACGCCGTCGCCTGCTCCAGCTGCTCAAACTCACCCGGGTGCGGCTCGTGCAGATTCCACGGAACGTAGGTCTCCACGGTGTTGAGCCCCATCGCGCGCAACATCCGCAACCTGTGCCGCCACTGCTCGGGCCGCACCCGAAAGTAGTGGAACGCGCCCGAAAGCACACGGTGCTCCAGGCCGTCACGAACAAACTCGCCCCCGATGACGTCGAACCTGCCCACGAGACCACCTCAAGAACACCACCAACGGAAACTTCGTCCGGAAGTAACCGCTTACCACAGGCGGCCGACATTACACGCCAGGTCAAGCGGCCGCCAGTGAGGCGGCGCCGAAGGAAACCGAGAAGCGCTTGCACCAGATCGTCACGCTCGTGTATTGGTCCGGCTGGACATCGGCCGGAACGTCATAGACCTGGGTCCCGTGCGTTCCCTTGAGCCGGCCGAGCTCGACGTACTTCCCGTCGTCGAACACATGCCAGCCGGCCTTGCCCTCGAGCACCGGCTGATCGGTGAGCCAGACCCGCAGATCGGGTCCATCCGATGTGGACAGATTGGTCAACACCAGCTGCACCTTGCCGTCGGGCAGCCGGACCAGTTGCGCTGTCCCGGAAGTCGTGTGCTCATGCGTGATCAGCGTGCCTTCGCCTAGTAGCGTCGCCGTTGCCGCAGCGGTCGCGGAGGGCGGCGCCGCTGTCGCGATTGCCGGAGCGGTGTCGTTAATCGTCTTGGAGGTAAAGAGCTTCCACGGCTGGAACCAGTAGAGCCCGAACGCGCCCAGGATCACCACGACGACCGCACCCCAGAGCAGAACCTTCTTTCGCATACTCAAACCCTAAGCGCCACCGGGGGTTTGCGCGCGGTTCGTAAGCCCTCCGTAATGATCTGAGCAGTACGCTCGCCACATGGGGACTCGTGTGCTGGTCGTCGACGACGACCCGACCGTAAGCGACGTGGTCCGGCGCTATCTCGAGCACGCCGGGTACACAGTGGCACTGGCGGCTGACGGTCCCGCCGCGTTGCAGGAGTATGCGCGCACCAGACCCGATCTCGTGATCCTGGATCTCATGTTGCCCGGCATCGATGGGCTCGAGGTCTGCCGCCGGCTGCGCCAGACCGGCGACACCGTCCCCATCGTCATGCTGACCGCGTTGGGCGAAGAGCTCGATCGCATTGCCGGCCTACAGCTGGGTGCCGACGACTACGTGACCAAGCCGTTCTCCCCACGCGAGTTGGTGTTGCGAGTTCAGTCGGTCCTTCGCCGCACCGCTCCCTCGCAGCAAGAGCGGCCGATCACCGATGGCGATCTGGCGATCGATCCCGTGCGCCGGGTCGCCACCCTCGCCGGGCGCGAACTCGCTTTGACGGTAAGGGAATTCGACCTCCTGTTCTTCCTGATGGCTCACCCGGGCGTCGCGCTCAAGCGAGCAGAGCTGCTCGAAGCGGTCTGGGGATGGACTTTTGGCGACCAGTCCACTGTCACCGTCCACGTGCGACGGTTGCGCGAGAAGATCGAGCAGGACCCGGCCGACCCGAAGCGCATTCAGACGGTTTGGGGGGTGGGATACCGCTATGGTTCGTGACCTCATCCTGATGCTGCTTGCCGCGCTGGCAGGAGCATTAATCATCTGTGTACCAGGAGCCTTGGTGCTGCGCGCTTTGCACCGTCGCTCGATCACACTCAACATCTGTGTGCTGCTGGCCATCACGGTGCTCGCCGTGCTTGCCGGCATCATCGCGGTCGCCCAAGCCATGTTCATCAATCAGCACGACTTGCAGGTGCTCCTCCTGGTGGTGCCGCTGGCGGGCCTGGTCAGCCTAGGGATCGGCTGGTGGCTGGGCCGGAGACTGGCCCGGGCGGCAATGTGGGCCGATGACGCGCGCGCCAAAGAGCGCCAGGCCGAGGCAAGTCGCCGGGATCTGGTCGCCTGGGTGTCCCACGATCTGCGAACGCCACTCGCCGGAATGCGCGCGATGGCCGAAGCGCTTGAGGACGGCGTGGTCAACGATCCCGCCACCATCGCCGAATACCATCGTCGCATTAGGACAGAGACCGATCGCATGGCTTCTCTGGTGGACGACCTCTTCGAGCTCTCCCGGATCAGCTCCGGCACGTTGCAACTCAAGCTTTCTCAGGTCGCATTGGGCGACGTCGTCTCCGACGCGGTGGCCGCGGCCGAGCCGGTTGCCGCGGCTCGCCGCATCAGCCTGGTCTCGGACACCGAGCAATGGCCGCAGGTCACCGCGAGCGCGCCAGAGCTCTCCCGGATCGTGGCCAACCTCCTGCTCAACGCGATTCGCTACACGCCCTCCGACGGCAAGGTCACCGTCACCGGCGGACGTGACAGCACCGGCAGCTGGCTCGCGGTCAGCGACACCTGTGGTGGCATTGCCGAGGTGGATCTGGGCCGGGTTTTCGAGGTCGCCTATCGCGGGGCCCGCGAGAGCGCCCGGACACCTGGCGCGGGCGGCGGATTCGGGCTCGCCATCGTGAGGGGGTTGGCCGAAGCGCATGGCGGTCGCGTGGTGGTGGAGAACATCGCGGGCGGCTGCCGCTTCGTGGTCCACCTCCCGGCTTAGAGGCTGTCTCATTCGGTGAGTCTTCGAAGACCGGGGCTAGTACTTTGGGCCGATCTGAAGCGGCACGGGCGCTCGTACCCTGATCCCGGAGTCAACTAGCCTCGGCAGAGGCATGAGAGAAGGGTGGTGGCTCCATGTCCGATGAACGTATCGAAGCGCCGCGGCTTCCTCCTCGCTGGTTCGTTCGCGTTGCCTGGTACGTGCACCGCGCCCTGTATCGCGTTACCCGTGGCCGAGCGGGACTGTGGCGTCCGCGGGCCAACCGCTGGGGCACACTGCGCCTGGTGACGATTGGGCGCCGCACGGCCCGGGAACGCAGCGTGATCATCGCTTACTTCGAGGATGGCCCGAATCTCATCGCGCTGGCGATGAACGGCTGGGCTGACGGCGAGCCTGCCTGGTGGCTCAATCTGCAGGCGCATCCGGCTGCCAGAGTCGATCTCGCTGACGGGCCCCGGCTGGTGAGGGCTCGCGCCGTGGAGGGAGCTGAACGGTCGCGCCTTTGGGCTAGGTGGCGTGAAGTGGGGACAGAGCTGGATGCCTATGCGGCGCTTCGGTCGTCTGAGACCGCAGTCGTGATCCTGGAGCCGAGGCCCGAATCGGGCCCGTGAAAGCGGCGGCCCAGCATCGTCGCCATATCTATCAGTAGCCCTCGTCATCGCGGCGCCAGCGGGCCGCGAACACCAGCACGAGCAGGACCAGGGCGGCGATCACGACCAGGCCCAGCGCGACCAACCTCAGCGCCGCAAAGCTGCTTTGCGGCGTCGTCGGACGCTCAGGGAATGCCTCCACTGTGGTCTCCGGCTCGGCCGTCGCCGTTCGAGAGGGAAGCAGCGTGGAGGGCACCTGCGCCTCACCGAAGTCGATGGCGGTGGAGAGACTGCCTGCGGCCGAGACCGTCACGGTCAACCGGTCGGAAGTGGTGCTGTCAAAGCCAATTGGCTGAGTCTGCTGCACCGTGTAGAGACCGGCCGAAGTCACCAGAAACTCATACGATCCGCTGTTGTTCGTGGTTGCCGTCGCGGTGCCCTGAGCCTTCTGCAGGGTGACGACCACACCGGGAATACCCAACTCGCCAGCGTCGAGGGTGCCGTTGCCATCCGCATCCTGGAAGACCTTGCCGCGCAGGTAGGCGCCGACCGTGTAGTCCTTGCAAGCCGAGCCGGCTTCGGCGTTCTTCGTGTCGCCGGAGTAGGCGACGCGTACCGACCGAACCCCCAACGTGCTCTCCTGCAGGTTGACCGTGCCCTGCGGTTGCCCGTTGACCACCGGCCGGATGCCGGCCGAGACCGCCTTCGCCGGGCCACAACCCGCCGAGGACCACTTGCCGAACTCCACCTGGCCACCCGCATCGCCGGTCGCGCCCTGCAACGCCACCTGCGGCTCAATCTTCTCGCCCACCTCGAAGACCGACTTGGTCAGCTGAATCCCCACCGTCACCTGCTTCTGCAGGAGATACCCCTTGCATTCGCTCCACTTGTCGCTGTTCTGGCTCGTGTTGCTGCTGTCGAAGAAGACCCTGACGCCATAGTCGCCCGTGCTGCCGGTCTGGAAATTGGGACCCTCGTAGTAGTTGTTCCCGTTGACCGGCACAGAGGACCCGACCTGCTGCCCCGAGTCGGCGCAGGAAACGCTGGTATAACGGCGGAAATAGAGCGCGCCGGAAATACTTGAGGTTCCGCCGGAGATCGTCGCGATCGGCCGGATGGTGCCCTCGATCGAATATTTCGGATCCATCTTGATGGTCACCGAAGGCGTGTTCGCTGCCGCCGCGGGTGTAACGACAGATAGTGCCATCAATATCCCGACGGCCACCGCGGACAACAAGCGCATGCTCGCACTACAGCTCCAGGAACGCCCCCGCGGCACTGGCCGCACGGTCGGAATCCGCTGCCCGGATGGCCTCGACCAGCTCAGAGTGATCCACATAGGACTCAGGTGTCAGATCATCGCCAATCTGCACCTTCAGGCTCGCCAGCAGCGCGCCGTGGAAGGAGGCATAGAGCTCGGCGAGCATTGAGTTGTGAGCCGCCTTCACGATCTGCATGTGCAAAGCCGCGTCGGCCTCGACAAAGTCGGCGGCCACCCCGGACGCCCAGGCCGCCTCACGCGCGTCGAGTGCGGCATCCAGTGCCTTCAGATCGGCAGCGGTCCGCCGAGTCGCGGCAAGCCTGGCCGCTTCGACCTCAAACGCCCGTCTGACCTCGATGGACTCCGCCAGCTCGGCCGCCTCCATGCGCCGGGACACCACACCGGTCAGCTCGTGTCTCGCCGTGACGTAGGTGCCGGAGCCCTGCCTGCGCTCCAGGACACCCGAATGCACAAGCGCGCGGACGGCTTCCCTGACCGTGTTGCGGCCCACCCCGAGCGCGGCGACGAGGTCCGGCTCGGTGGGGATGCGGGTGCCGATGGGCCATTCACCGGAGCTGATCTGCGCTCGCAGCTGCTCGATGATCTGTGGCACCAGCGCTTCCCGCTTCGGCGCGCGCAGCGTCATTGCTTACAACCCCTCGCCATATTCATCCCATGATTCTACGATCGACCTCATGCCCGCCCCATCCCTCGCCCCCACCCCTCCCGTCGATCTTGGAGTTGTGGTGGGCGACACGCGGGATTTGCGTGTGTCATCCCCACCACGAGTCCAAGATCGCGCGGGAGGACGGGCCGGCGCGGCCGGGATCGGGGTGGTGCTGACCGGGATTCTGTTGGTGGCGCTCAATCTACGCGCCGCGATAACGAGCTTGGGTGCACTCCTGCCTGAAGTCACGCAAGGACTTCAGCTCTCCGCCACGGTGGCCGGTCTGATCACCACCCTTCCCGCTCTCAGTTTCGCCGCCTTCGGTGCCTTCACCCCGAAACTGACCCGCCGCTTCAGCCCGGCACAGATTCTTATCGCGGCGATGGCGGTGCTCGCCCTCGGCCAGGGGGCTCGCGTTTTCACCGATTCGGCCGTCGTCTTCCTGATCTCAAGCGCGCTGGCCATGGCCGGGATCGCGGTGGCCAACGTCCTGCTGCCGGCGCTGGTCAAGGAGTATTTCCCGGACCGGGCCGGGTTGATCACCGGTATCTACACAATGACTTTGATCGCCGGGACATCCGCGGCCGCAGCCGCCTCGGTGCCGATCGCGCACGCCTTCGGCACGTGGCGCGCCGGGCTCGGCGTGTGGGCCCTGCTCGCGATTGTGGCCGCCCTTCCGTGGATCGGCCGGGCTGTACCTGGTACCCGCCAAAGGAAATCGTCTTTGAAAGTGGGCCGAACTCGGCTCGGCTGGGCGATGGCCGTCTACTTTGGAGCCCAGTCACTCAGTGGTTACGCGACTATGGGTTGGCTGGCGCAGATCTTCCGGGATGCATCGTTCAGCCCTGCCAACGCCGGGCTGCTTCTGGCCGGCGTCACCGCATTCGGCGTGCCGATCGCGTTGCTCATGCCGACGATTGCGGGCAAGCGCAAGGATCTCCGGCCACTCGTCCTGATCATGTCGGCCGCAATGATGCTGTCCTACCTCGGGCTGGCCTTCTCCCCGCACCACGGAGCTGTGCTCTGGGTTGCTCTGCTAGCCGTGGGTCAAGGTGCGTTCCCGCTGGCCCTGGCCATGATCGGCATGCGAGCGCGGACGGCTGACGGCATCGTGGCCCTTTCCGCCTTTGCGCAGAGCACCGGCTATCTCATCGCCGCGTTGGGCCCCTTGGTGGTAGGCGTGCTGCACGAATTCACCGGCGGTTGGGTCATCCCGATCGGCTTCCTGCTCGCCGCGGCGGTCGTACAGACTTTCGCCGGGCTCGCTGCCGCTCGCCCCCGCTTCATCGAGGACGCTAGCTGAGACGCTGCTTCCAGACGGTGACGTCGATCTCCCAGCTGTTGCTGTTGATGGCTTTGATGACCACGAACGCGGTTCGACCTTCACTCGTGCGAACACACGCCTTCAGCCCAGGTTCCGCGGGAATCCTGTTGATGGTGGAGAGGGTCGAGAGATAGGTCGCACAGTCACTTGCGGACGGGTCGCCATCGCCGCGCCACACATAGGCGCCGCCGTCGGATCCAGCCTGAATGGTGGTCTCATCGCGCCAGAAGTAGAGGTCACCGCTAATTGCGCCCCGCTCGGGCGGTGCCTTATCGAGATCCACCGAGCAACAGGTGTCGATGAGCATGGGACCCGGGCCGAAGAGCCTGTCGGGGGCAACCTCGACCTTGCTCGGCCGCGCATCCGGGCCGGAGGTCTTGCCATCCTCGGACCCAACGAGAATCTTGTCGCCCCACAGAAGTGCCGCGACCGCGACCAAGCCGCCGAGCAGCGTGCCGATGGCGGCAATCATTGCCGCGGTTGATGTCCAGAAGGAACCCTTACGCTCACCGTCCACTGTGGCAGTATGCAACGACCGTCGTCACTGGGACACTCCGCGACCGGACCCTCCCGGTACGTGAGCATTCACGGCCGAATTCGACCCTTGCCTCGGATACGTGGGACGGCTATGCTCTCGCCAATGTGAAAAGATGGCTTACCACTTTGGGGTGTCTCTATGTCCCATCCCGCAACGCTGACGACTTTTGCCCATTGGGCCGCGCAGACCTATGGGCCGGCGGTCGCGCTTCGATCTGGTACTCAGGAAATCTCCTATGTGGAGCTGGCCGAGCGGGTCGACAACTGCGCCGGGGCGTTGGCCAGACTCGGTGTGGTAGCAGGGAATCGCGTGGCGCTGCTCGCCGACACGTGTCCAGAGTGGACGATCTGCGATCTCGCCATTGCCGCTGTGGGAGCGGTCTGCGTGCCCGTCTACCCCACAAATTCGGCTCAGGAGAACGCTTGGGTGCTCGGCGACTCGGGTGCGAAACTCGTCGTCTGCGGTAATGACGAACAGAGTCAGCGGGTCGGCGCTGTCCCGGCCGTCGGCCTTGGCGAGCTGCAAGGCGGTCCGCCAGCCGCAAGTCCGGAGGTGGATCCGGGTGACGCCAACACCATCATCTACACGTCGGGCACGACCGGCCCGCCCAAGGGATGCATCATCACCCACGCGAACTGGTGGGCCACCCTGGACGGCATCACTTCGCTGAGCGCAATGGGCCAGGGCTCCACGATGTACCTCTACCTCCCGCTCGCCCACATGTTCGCCCGCACAGTCCAGCTGGCGACGTTGCTCAGCGGGGCGACCCTGGTCTACTGGGGCGGCGAGCTCAGTCGCATCGTCGATGAGCTCGCCGAGATCAGGCCGACCCACATCCCAAGCGTGCCAAGGCTTTTCGAGAAGGCCTATGCCCGGGTCGCGTCCATGCTCGACAAGGAACAGCTGGCCGAATATGGACCGTCCATTGTGCAAGGCGTTTTCGGGGGCCGAGTGGTCGAGGCGCTGACCGGTGGTGCCCCGATTGCCAAGGAGATCCTCGAGTTCTTCGACCATTGCGGCATCCCGATCTACGAGGCCTACGGGATGACCGAGGCGACCGCACTCATTTCCTCAAACTCCCCTGGCGCAGCCAAACACGGCACGGTCGGGCGGTCGTTGCCCGGCGTAGAGGTGCGCATCGCCGACGACGGCGAGGTGCTAACCCGTGGCGCACATGTGTTTCCGGGCTACCACAACAACCCGGCCGCCACGACGGAGACCATCGTCGACGGCTGGCTGCACACCGGGGATCTGGGCGAACTTGACGACGACGGGTACCTGGTCATCACCGGCCGCAAGAAGGACCTCATCATCACGTCGGCAGGCAAGAACCTCAGCCCGGCGAACATGGAGAACGATCTGCGGCAGTGCCAATGGATTTCGCAGGCGGTGATGTACGGCGATCGGCGGCCCTATGCGGTGGCTCTGATCACGCTGGATGCCGAGGAGCTGACCCGGGCCGGGCTCTCGCACGAGCAAGGACGTGAGCTGGTAGGCGCCTTCGTGAAGGAGGTCAACGAGCGCTATGCCCCGCCGGAGCGGGTGCGGCGTCATGCCGTGCTCGACCACGACTTCAGCGTCGAGGCCGGTGACCTGACTCCGTCTCTGAAAGTGAGAAGGAAAGTGGTCTTCGAGCGCTATCAGGCTCTATTCGAATCGCTCTACGACAACTAACATACAGTCGTGACTGTTTCTTCGAAGACCTATGTCATCGGTGTCGGCATGACACCCTTCCGCAAACCTGGCCGCGAGGAAATCGACTACCCGGAGATGGTGCGCGAAGCGGGGAAGAAGGCGCTCGACGACGCCGGAGTTCCCTATAGCGCCATCGAGCAGGCTGTTGTTGGGTACGTCTACGGCGACTCGACCTGCGGCCAACGAGGTGTCTACGAGCTCGGCCTAACCGGCATCCCGATCAGCAACGTCAACAACAACTGCTCCACCGGCTCGACCGCGCTCTTCCTGGCACGCCAGCTGGTCCAGGGCGGCCTCGCCGACTGTGTGCTGGCACTGGGTTTCGAGAAGATGCAGCCCGGCTCGTTGACCGCCCAGTTCGGCGATCGCGAGCAGCCGCTGATGCGGCACCTGGCCGCGCTCTCCGAGCTATACGAGCTCACCGCGGCGCCCATGGCGGCGCAGATGTTCGCCGACGCCGGACGCGAGCACATGACCAAATTTGGCACCACGCCGGAACAGTTCGCGCGGATCGCCGAGAAGAACCACCGCCATTCGGCGAACAATCCCTACGCTCAGTTCCAGACGGTGTATTCGCTGGAAGAGATCCTGGGGTCCACTTTGATCCATGAACCGCTGACCAAACTGCAATGCTCGCCCACCTCCGACGGGTCAGCCGCGGCCATCCTCGCGAGCGAACGATTCGTGGAGCAGCATGGCCTCTGGGATCAGGCGATCGAGATCGTCGCGCAGGAGATGGTCACCGACACTCCGGCCACCTTCGAAGACCGAAGCGCCATCAGCATTGTTGGCGCTCAGATGAGCAAGCTCGCGGCCGAGCGCGTCTACGCTCGTGCACAAAAAGGCCCGGAAGACGTCGATGTCATCGAGTTGCACGACTGCTTCTCGGTCAACGAGTTGCTCACCTACGAGGCACTCGGGCTCTGTGCTGAAGGCGAGGGCGGCGGGCTGGTCGATCGCGGGGACACCACATACGGTGGGCGCTGGGTGGTCAACCCCTCCGGCGGGCTCATCTCCAAGGGACACCCGCTCGGCGCGACCGGGCTCGCCCAATGCACCGAGCTGACCTGGCAACTGCGCGGCAAGGCCGACGCCCGTCAGGTTGATGGCGCCCGGGTTGCCTTGCAGCACAACATCGGGCTGGGTGGCGCCGCCGTGGTCACTATGTACGCGAAGCCATGACCGGACCGCTACACGGGCTCAAAGTCGTTGAGCTGGCCGGGATCGGGCCAGGCCCGTTCTGCGCGATGTTCCTGGCGGACCTCGGCGCGGACGTGGTCCGGATCGACCGGCCGAGCGGAGGTATTGCGGCGGTCGAATACAAGCTCGATCTGCTCAACCGGGGCAAGCGATCCGTCGCCCTTGACCTCAAAACCGAAGTGGAGACGGCACTTCAGCTCATCGAGAAGGCAGACGTACTGATCGAGGGCTTCCGGCCCGGGGTGGCAGAGCGCCTCGGGCTCGGGCCTTCGGTATGCCTGGAACGCAATCCCCGCCTTGTCTACGGGCGAATGACCGGCTGGGGGCAAACGGGTCCGCGTGCCCACACCGCCGGGCACGACATCACCTACATCGCGCTCGCCGGAGCCTTGCACACCATCGGGTCCGCCGACGGCCCACCCGTGGTTCCGCTCAACCTGCTTGGCGACTTTGGCGGTGGTGCGATGTATCTGGCGGCCGGAATCCTTGCGGCCCTTTGGGAGACCAAATCCTCCGGCCGGGGCCAGGTCGTTGATGCAGCCATCGTGGATGGCGTCGCCCATCTGCTCACCTTGCAGTGGAGCATGCTCGGCGGCGGAGCCTGGCGCGACGAGCGTGGCGTCAACCTGCTTGACGGCGGCGCACCCTTCTACGGTGTGTACGAAACCGCTGACGGCCAACACATGGCGGTCGGCCCGCTTGAGCCACAGTTCTTCCAGGAGATGATGAGCCGCCTCGATCTGGCCGACGAGGTGAACGACTACTTCGACCGCGAAAGGTGGGGCCACTTAAGGCATCGCATCGCGGCGGCCTTCTTGTCTGGTACCCAGAAAGAATGGTCGGACAAGTTCGCCGACTCAGACGGATGCGTCGCCCCGGTGCTCTCAATGCGGGAAGCCGCAACGGATCCCCATCTGAGCGCCCGTGGAACATATGTGGAGAAGGATGGCGTGACCCAACCCGCTCCAGCGCCACGATTTTCGCGCACGCCAAGCGAGTTAGGCCCCAAGCCACCTGATCCCGGTGAGCACTCGGTCGAGGACGTGCTCGCCGATTGGAGCTAGCCGGTCAGCTTTGGATGGTTGGCAAAGCTCCGGTAGGAATCCTGCTCGGCCAGGTCGGTCTTGCCCGCGTCGGAGTAGCGGATTCGCAGACCACCCTGGTCGTGCGTGCCCGGTGAGTCAAAGATCATGTAGGCGTGCAGGTTCGGGAGCTTGTTCTCGGACAAGGCCTTTGCCGCCTGCTGATAGTAGGATCTCGCCTGCGCCTGGGTCGCGTCATGCACGCCCCACTCCACGATCCCCCACGGTTTCGAGGTCAGCTTCCGGTCCGGACTGTCCAAAGAGGTCAGTAGCTTCTGGAACCTGGTGACGTTGTCCACGAAATTCGCTTTGCCGCCTGATCCATAGGCGTTGAACATGATCCAGTCGACGTATTTGTCGCCCGGATACAGCTTCGGGACAAGGCAATCCCACTTGTAGTAGTTCATGTAATCCATCACCCACACGACGTTGGCCACGCCCTTGGCGTCAAAGCGCTCCCGGACGTGCTTCCACATGTCCCGGTATTCGCTGGGAGTTCCCGATGTGCCGGGCTTGGTCTTGCAGCCCGAGCTTGTGGTGACATCGTTTTCGGGCTCGTGATGCAGTGTGAGGAAGATCTTCTTGGGCGCGATCGCCTTGATGTTGGCCGCGGCCTTGTCGATTCGAGCCTCCACCGAGGAACTGCGACCGCCCGCGTCACGCCATTTCTCGGCCGGCTTCCAGTTGGCGAACAGGTAGGTCCCATCCCGTTTAGCCATGTACTGGTCGTACTTGCTGGACAGCGGAACGCTGCCCACCGGCGAGTAGGTGTGGGCGATGTCGACCTTCCGCCCGATGCGCTGCTCGTGATATTCGGTCTGGGCGCGGAAGTTCTCCGCCGACTCCGGATAGTCGTTGGCCCTTGCGCCCAGCCAATGACGGCAGGGGTTCACCAGGATTTCGCTTACCACGCAAGGGGCGCTGCTTGCGGCTTCGGCGGATGGGAGCGTGACCGCTTCGGCGGGCCGAGGCGCCGCCGCAAGTGTGCCACCGGCCGCCAAAACGACTGCCATTACAGAGGAAACCTTGAGGGGATACCAGAGGGGCATGTTCGGCAATTCCTGACCGCTCAGTGTTCGCAGCCATGCGGGGGTGCGGGCCGCGATCTGAAGTTACCGAGTTCATACCGCCTTTGACCAGGCCGTATTCATGCAGTTGTAGTTCGACACAGGAACAATTCGGACATATTTCTACGTAAGACGGGAGGCCACCTCGGCCACCGTCCAAGAACCTGTGTGCTCGTAAGCGGTCCCCGATCGCCAGCCGTCGAGCTCCTGGATCAGACCACCTTGAACGGCGAAAACCTTGCCGGTGATACTGCAATCGGCCGTGGAGAGGTAGGCGACCAGCGGAGAAACATGCGATGGATGATAGGTGTCGAAGGCTCCCTCTTCGGTGGGCGCCGCAACGAGCGTCGAAACCAGTGGCACGTCTTCGGTCAGCCGGGTCCTCGCCACCGGGGCGATTCCGTTCACACGCACGCCATACCGCGCCAACTCCTGCGCCGCAACGAGAGACAGCGCTGCGATGCCTGCCTTGGCCGCGCCATAGTTGGCCTGCCCCGGATTCGGCAGGAAGGTCCCGCTCGCGCTCGCCGTGTTCACCACCGACCCCCTCACCTCATTGCCGGCCTTGGCCTCGGCCTTCCAATACTTGGCGGCGTGGTGCAACGGCGCGAAGTGGCCCTTGAGGTGAACGTTGATGACGGCGTCCCACTCGGCTTCGGTCATGTCCGCGATGAAGCGGTCGCGCAGGATCCCGGCGTTGTTGACTAGCACATCCAACCGTCCAAAGTGGTCGATCGCGCCCTGAATCAGCTCCGCGGCATCGGTGAAGCTCGAGACGTCGCCGGCAATCGCTATGCCGCCAACCTCTTTGGCCACCTCCTGGGCCGGTTCCGGGTCGAAGTCGTTGACCACGACCTGTGCGCCCTCTTGTGCGAACAGCAGCGCGTGCTCGCGGCCGATGCCACGCCCGGCGCCGGTGATGATGGCAACGCGGCCTTCCAGTGCTCCCATGGTGTTTCAAACCCTCTCAATCAGACCGTTCTTGATGACGACCGCACCCGTGTCCGAGGTCGTCTCGAAGCTGTTTCCCCAGAACGTGGTGGTGATTTCCTGCTTTGGCAGCAACGGCTGGCTGAATCGCACGGCGATGCGCTTGAGCCGCCGGGGGTCGCCATCGCACAGCTCATTGATAGCTGCCCACGAGGTGAAAGCCATGGTGCACAAGCCGTGCACGATGATGCCGGGCAACCCGACCGCCCGCGCCACCTCGTCGTCAAGGTGGATCGTCATCGGGTCGCCGGAAGCCTCCGCATAGCGGTAGGTCTGGTCGGCATCGATGACTGCCTTCGCTTGCACGCCCTTCTCCTCCGGTGCGGTGAAGGCGTGGCCGGGCGCCTGCTCCCCCCACTCGGACTCGGCCTGCCAGCCGCGAATGAAGCTGACGAGATATTGCTCGTTGACCGGCTCGCTGGCATCGGTGTTCGTGACACAGTGCACGGTCACCGTGGTCCCCGACGACTTCGCTTGCACACCAATGACTTTGGCATCTGTCACCAACCGCATGCCCGGCACGATCGGCTGGTGGAGGTGGATGTCCTGCTCGCCATGCACCAGCATCGGCAACATCTCCGGCGGCGCCACCCCGGCCATCGCGGTAACCAGAGCCTCCCACGCCGGGACAACGGCGAAGACCGGTGACGCCAACTCTCCGCTCAGGTGCTCGGCGATCGGATCGTTGGTCGCCTTGGCATAGGCGATGGTGCGCTCCGGCTCAACCAGGAATGACATGCCTTACCACCCTTTCACCCGCACCGGCTTGGCCGCCCAGCAGCAGGCGGGTCAGCTGCGCTCGACGGAAGTAGAGATGTGCGTCGTGCTCCCAGGTCGCACCCAGTCCACCATGGACCGACAGGCATCGGCGAGTGCTGACGTCGATGGCCTGGTCGGCAGCGAAGCGGGCCGCATTGGCCGCGAGCCCGAACTCCTCCGGCGCGTTCTCCGCGGCGTAGGCGGCGTAATAGATCAATGATCTGGCATTCTCGTTGAGCCGCAACACATCGGTGAGTTGATGCTTGATCGCTTGGAACGAGCCGATCGCACGCCCAAATGCCCTGCGCTGCTTGGCATACTCCACCGCGAGATCGAGGGCGGCCTCTGACGTGCCGAGCGCCTCAGCCGCGAGCAACGTCTGCGCCACGTTCCAGCCGTAGCCCTCTTGTCCGAGCACGGCACTCGCTACGCGGACGTTTCCCAGCGGGCGGCTCGGGTCATATCCACCAACCCTTTCCACGGTGAAGTCCTCGATCACCAGCGGGCCATCACCGACCAGCACGTCAGCCCCCGGCGCATCGGGTACATGCTCAAACACGCTCATCGAAGACGGTGTCTCCACATCGTTTTCGATGAGCGTGTTCGCGGGCAGATAGGCCGCGCGCTTCGAGCCGTCGAGCAGTGCCGGGAGAACCTGGTGGTCTCCCTGCCGGCGGAGCAAAGCGATGGCGGTGAGGTGGCCGAGCAGGCCGGTCGGGGCGAGCCTGCGGCCGCACTCGATGAGGACGAGGACGCCGTAAAGCAACCCCGGCATGTCGATCCAGCCCCCGCGTACGGCTTCCTTCCACAGGTGTACCGGCTCGGCACCGTCCAAAGCGGAGCGTGTGGCGCTCAATGTGTCCGTCCGGGACAGGGCCTCGCGTACGGCTTCGATCAACGCTTTCTCGTCGGGTCCAAGCTCAAAGTTCATGGAAGGCCCTATCTTTGTCGACCCTGGGCTCGGCAGGCAGCCCGAGAACGCGCTCGCCGATCGTGGTGAGCAGGATTTCGTCGGTCCCTCCACCGCTGCGCAGACCTTGCATCTCGGCGAGCAGATAACCCCACTGACCGTCCAAAGCAGAGGGTCCGAGCGCTTCAGTGATCACCTGTGCGCCTCGGATCGCGGCGTCAACAAGGGTGATTTTGCCAAGCCCTGCTTCAGGTCCGGGCAGATCGCCGTTGGCCACTTTGCTAAGCGCGCGATGCCCGCTATAGCGAACAGCGAGCATGTCCACGATGACGGAGGCGAGCCGCTGCCGAAGGTGATCGGGAAACCCTTGTTGTAGTGGCTCGAGAAAGAGCGAGGGTTGCCAGCCGATCTGATCCAGCATGGTCAGCAGGTTGAATCGCTCGTACATGAGGCAGGTCATGGCAACCGTCCAGCCGTCGCCGACCTCGCCGAGCACAGCCTCCTTCGGCAACAGGACGTCGTCGATGAAAACCTCGTTGAAGGCAGCCGCACCGGTGAGTTGCCGCAACGGGCGGACCTCCACCCCGGGAGCGGCCATCGGCAGGATGAACACGGTGAGACCGCGATGCTTCGGCACACTCGCGTCGGTGCGGGCCAGAAGGAGGCCGAACGCCGCGTGCTGAGCGTTGGTGGTCCACACTTTTTGGCCGTTCAAGCGCCAGCCTTCTTCGGTGCGCACGGCACGGGTGCGGATACCGGCCAGATCGGAACCGGCGCCGGGCTCGGAGAACAGCTGGCACCAGATCTCATCACCGAGCAACAACGGCCGCAGATGCCGCTCCTTCTGCGACGGCGTTCCGTGGACTATGACGGTCGGACCGAGGTTGCCGATGCCGATGATGTCGAGGGCGCCGGGGAGCCCGACGCGATGAAGCTCGCTGTTGATGACGGCCTGTTCGATCATCCCGAGCCCCTGGCCGCCGTGCTCAACCGGCCAGGTGACACCGACCAATCCCTCCTCCGCGAGGCATCGCTGCCACGCTCGGAACGGCTCGATGTCGCTGACGTGCAGGCCGGGTTTCTCCGCAGGCGCCGACCCGCGGTTGTCCGCCAGCCACTGCCGGACCTGCTGGCGGTAAGCGGCCAGCTGAGGGGAATCAGTGAGGTCCACGGACGAAAACATACAGTCAGAATTGTATGTTTGTATAGCCTCGGATTAGAGTAGGCCCATGGCAACGGTCACCAGGCGCACACAGCAGCAGCGAGCCTCCGCTATGCGTCATCGGCTGCTCGAGGCGACCATCGACTGCCTGGTCGATCACGGCTACGCCGGCACGAGCACCACCAAGGTGGTGGAGCGGGCCGGGGTGACGCGGGGCGCTCAGGTACATCACTTCCCCACCAAGGCAGCCCTTGTGGCGGCAGCGATTCGGCACCTGGCGACCAAGCGCGCCGAGCTCGCGTTCACCGAGCTGGACCGGATCCGATCCGCCCCCGATCCGGTCGGCAGCGCGCTGGATCTGTTGTGGGATCTACATCAGGGCCCGGTCTTCCATGCGACCGTTGAGCTTTGGGTCGCCGCGCGCACCGATCCCGAGCTGCACAGCCAACTTTCCATGGTGGAGCCGGCAACCACAGCGTCGGTGGTCGAAGTCGCCAAGACGCTCTTCCCCCACCACGCCGACCGGCAAGCCTTTGCCCACTGGGTTTACACGTGCATGGACACCATTCGCGGCATCCTGCTGACGTCGTTTGTCTACGACGATCCCGCTCCGCGGCTGGAAGCCCGTTGGCAGCGCGCGAAGGGCCATCTACGAATGATTTTCGACGTCTCCCGCCAGCAATAGCAAGATGAGGCGGACGAGCTCGGCCGTCACGGTGTCCAGCGGGACACCCTTCTGACGCGTGGACCAGTGATGCACCAACTCGTTGACGGCACCCATGATGGCCACCGTGCTCAGGTGGAAGTCGCGATCTGAAGCTTCACCGCGCGCCATTGCGCGCTGTGCTTCGGCCTCCATCAACTGAGACCACGTCTCGCGCCAAGCGAGCCGGTGCTCCTCGACCGCGTGGCTCACCCCTACGACCTCAACGTAGGCAACCTTTGCGCGGCGCGGATCCTCGGCGGTGACCCGGATGTATTCGGTTACCGCGGCGCCGATCCGCTTCGCGAGCGGTTCATCCTCCATTTCGGACAGTACGGTGCCAACCGCGCCAACGGCTTCGGCCGTGATTAGCCCGTGCACCGCCGTCAAGAGCTCCTCGCGACCGGTGAACTCCTGATAGAAGTTGCGGGTAGACACCCCCGCCGCGGCACATAGCTTCTCGATCGAGACGGCTTGGTACCCCTCTGTGCCAAAGAGATCGAGAGCGGCGGCGATGAGCCTTTCCCGGCGTTGCGCGCGGCGTTGTTCCACGGTCTGGCCGCCGTAGGAACGCATGGGTCTCCTTAAATCTGAAAAGACGTCTTGTCAGTTTGCCACTCGAGCATTACCGTCTAGTAACCATATTGGGAAAGGCTGGTTACCACATTACAGGTAGGTGCATCGTGGCTGTCCTCCGCAAAACTGCACTGCTACTAGCCGTGATTCTGGCGGCCGTCATCGCTCCCCCGCCCGCAGCCGCCGCGACCATTGTGCCGCCGCAGCTCGATCCGTTCTACGCGGCACCGTCCCCCATGCCCGCCGGTCCACCCGGGACCGTCATCCGGTCACGGCCCGTGCTCGCACAGGCTTTGCCACTTTTGCCGGTACCGGTTAAAGCCTGGCAGGTCATCTACAAGTCCACCTTGGTCAACGGCCAGGATGTCGCCGTTTCAGGCATCGTTCTGGTGCCGTTGAGCGGCTGGTCCGGAGCGCGTCCCGTCATCTCCTACACGACCGGCACCGCGGGCATCAACCCCGCGTGCGCCACGTCGTACCAGCTCGCCAACGGAATCGAGTACGAGACGGCGATCTTCAGTTTGGCTCTGCTCAAGGGCTGGGCCGTCGCCATCACCGACTACATCGGACGAGGTGTGGGCCCGGGCCCGCAGCACTACCTCGTCGGCCCGGAAGCCGCGCATGCCACGATCGACATGGCCCGGGCAGCGCAACGATTGTCAGGCGCCGGTTTGTCCACCTCTTCGAAGGTGGGCTTCTGGGGCTACTCCGAAGGTGGCCACGCGGCCGCCTGGTCCGGTGAACTCGCCGGCACCTATGCACCGGAGCTCAACGTCGCGGGCACCGCGGCCGGCGGAGTTCCCGGTGACGTCAACGGAGTGGCCAGGCACCTTGACGGCTCACCGTTCTCGGGTATCACCATGCTCGCCGCGATCAGCCTGAGCGAGGTCTACGGCCTGCCGTTCGAGTCGATCCTCAACGATGCGGGTCGCGCGGCGGTCGCTCTGGCCAAGAGCACCTGCGTCGAGCTCACCTCCGGCTTCCTCGCCTTCAGGAGGCTGAGCGACTTCACGACGGTTCCCGACCCGATCGGATTGCCGGAGTGGAACGCCGGTCTGACCGCGGTCTCGGCCGGAAAGCAGCGGCCGAGTGCGCCGCTCTACATGTACCACGGCACCTGGGACGAGCTGATCCCGTTCAGCAATACCAAGGCGCTCAAGGACAAATACTGTTCCCTCGGTGCCCGCATCACGTGGCACCCGATGTACCTCGTCGGGCACATCAACGGTGTACCACTGGGAGCACCGGGTGCAGTGTCGTGGTTGGACGATCGGTTCAAGGACCGCACGTCCGCCAACTCCTGCTGATTCAAAGCTGGTGGGACCCTCAAACGAGGGTTCCACCAGCTCACTTGTCAGCACCAGGGCAAGCGGAAGCTCGCGATCCGGGTCTGCCAACCGGCGGGCGAAGATGCCTGTCCCGCGGCGGTGTAGTACTCGTTGACATACCAGAACGTGCAGTCGTCGGTGGGGTCGATGTTCATCGACGTGTAGTCGCCCCAACGTGAATTGGTGGTCGTCTGCACTCCGGTGCCGTTGACGATGACGGTCTCGGCGAGAGTCATCTGACCCCGTGGGTCACTCGCGCGCCGTCCGGTGTAACGGATTCCGGGAAACACATTGGTGCCGTTGACAACGCTGTAGCCGAGGGCGGCGTTGCCTTTCCTATCCATGGCAATGCTTCCCATCCACCGGTGGACGCCGTCGTTGGGGGCATAGGTGCCTTGCTGTTGCAGCTTATACTTGCCATTCTTGTTGCGCTGCAACTCATACCAGCGAACGCCGGCTACGCCCGGGAGCGCCTCGACGGACTGGTTGGTCACCAATGCCTCGTGATCGCCGAAGTTCCGGTAGGCCAGCCGCCAGGTCGGCCGCTGCCGGTACGAGAGAATGTCAAGATATTGCGCCGGGTCGGTGATTCCCGGCTGCGGCAGGCAGTCCCGAGTGCTGGCCGGCCCGCACGGGAAGACCGAGTCGAATGAGGCGACCGGCAGCTGGTTCTTCAGCGCGATCGACGCGGTCGGAGCCGCGTTCCACGTGACGTCGAATTCCCAGATGTTGAGGGCGTCAAACGTTGCGCCGTAAGGCCCTCCATCGTCCTGCGAGCCAACGATGGGCGCAGCCGTGTTCCGTCGCGGCAGGTTCTTCCCGTCGATGTCTGGCGGAAGCAGGCCGTCGCCGATCAGGTTGAGCGGCACCCGTCCATCCTGCAGTAGGAAGCTAACGGCGCGGGCAGCCGGGTCGCCCGCGATCATCCTGTCCCGCTCGAGCCCGTAGACGCCGATGCCGTAGATGCTCGGGTCGAGGATGCCGAACTCACGCGTGGTGACCAGGTAGGAGTCGTCCCAGACGCCGTACTTCGGGTAGTCGGGGAAGTTGTAGCCGGTGCCGAAGGCATACCGGTAGTAGGAGCCGGTCGGGTCGCCGCTGGTCGAGATGGCGACGCAGTTGTAGAAGAGGTTGAGCGGCTCGGCCGGATAGTTCACGCCGCGCGTCGTGAACTGGGTGAGAATCCACCGGTCGGCGAACTGGTCGTAGACGACGATCGGGTCACCTGATGGCTCAGTGCATTCGTCGATTGGGAATCCTGCCCAGAGGGTACCGGTGTCGACCGGCCCAAGAAGAAGGGTGCCCGTCTTCGAGTAGACGCCGAAGACGAGGTTCACCATCTCCACATAGTGGTTGGGACCCACATCTCCCACGGGGTCGGGCGGGTTGACGCGGAATCCGAAGACGTTGAAGTTGTCCTGGTTGCTGAGGCCTTCAAAGTTCGCCAACGGGGCGGAAGGCGTGGTTTGCGCGGCTGCGGTCTGGATCGCGCCATCGCCTGAGTGACCACGGTTCGCCGCGACCTGGCCACGGTCAGGGCGCACCTCCTCGCCGGTAGGCGCGGCCACTGCGGCCTTCCGTGCCGTTCGCGCTAGATCGCGCAATGGCTGGGAGACATCGAATCCAGCAGGGCGGGAGAACGTCGGTGCGGCCATTGTGGCAGGTGGTGCCGCTTGCGCCGGCCCGATAGGACTTACCAGGGCGGCAATGAGCACAGCCACCCCTAGTACTCGTCCATGCATCACGATTCCTCTCTATAGAGATTTACCGATCAGTTTCTGACCCTACGACTGGGACGACGGACATGGCATATTGTGCGAATGCCTTTAAGCCGCAGCGCCGCCGTGATCGCGGCCGCACTGATCGTTCTTGGCACCACCGCATGCCGGAGCGACAACCCGCAGCCGACCCCGTCCAGCAGCTCCGCACCTGGTCAGCTGCCTGAGGTCCCGGCTCCTGGCGACCAGCCGGTGAGTCTCCAGTTCGGCGACAAGCTGCGCAGCTTCGTGGTCCACGCTCCCCCGGCCTACGACGGGAAGTCCGCATTGCCGCTCGTGGTGGCAATGCACTATTACCCGGGCGATTCAACGGGTATCGCCACGACCAGTGCGCTGAATGCCAAGGCGGACAAAGAGAATTTCCTGGTCGTCTATCCGCAGGGCCATGCCGGCGGTTACAACGCTCTGATCTGCTGCGGCTCCGAGGATGACGTGGGCTTCATCAAGACGATCATCGAGCGGATGGTGTCGAAGTGGAAGGCCGACCCGAAGCGCGTTTACGCTACAGGGATCTCCAACGGTGGCGACATGTCCTTCAAACTCGCGGTCGAGCTGCCGGACACCTTCGCGGCCATAGCGCCGGTCAGCGGCGGGTTCATCGGCACGAAGGCGGCTGAGGCGTCATACAAGCCGAAGTCGGCGGTATCCGTGATCACTTTCATCGGCGGAAAAGACCGCTACTACGGCCAGTTCGATGCCGGGCTTAAGCAGTGGCAGGATCGGCTCTCCTGCCCACCCAAGTCGCAGAGTCCCACGGTGACGACAGCCAAGTGTGCTGACGGCAGCGATGTCATTGCGTATCGGCTACCGGAGATGGGACACAGTTGGCCCGGAGCGCAACAGGGCTCACTTGCCGATCCGCAGGCCGGGATCAGCGCCACCGACCTCATGTGGGACTTCTTCAAGTCCCACACGAGGTAATCGGCGGTTCTACAGGGTCAGCGTCCAGGCGTCGAGGTGGCCGGTGTTCCCGGCCCTTCGATCCCGGACTCGTAGGCGCCAGTTCCCGTTGCGGGCCTCGCTCGACACGTTGACCACATAGGTGGTGTGAATGTCGTCGCCGCTGTCGGCGCTGGTGCTCTGCAACCGATAGGCCGTCCCGTCCGGCGCGACCAGATCGATCACGAGATCGCCCCGGAACGGGTGGATGATGTGAACCTCTGCCTTGGAGGTTGCGGAGGCGTTGCCGGAGCAGCCGGAGATGACGATGGCGCTCGTTACCGCGGCCGCTGGGTAGTCGGGGATGGCGACGTTGGTGCCGTTGGTCCCGGTACACGGCGGCGGCCCACCCGCGTTGTTCACGTAGAGCAACAGGTTTGGCGAGCCCGCACCAGGGTTCACCACCACGCCCGGGGTGGCGTCGGCGACCATCCGATCGCGCACCTGCTGCGGTGTCCAAGTGGGATTCGCCGAGGCGATCATCGCCGCGACACCACCCGCATGCGCGGTGGCAAAGGACGTGCCGGAGAGCGTGATGGTCGCTGAATCGCTTGTGTACCAAGTGGTATTGATGCTCACGCCGGGCGCGAAGATGTCCAGGCAGGTGCCGAAGTTCGAGGCGGAGTGGCGATTGTCCAGGTTGTTGGTCCCCGCCACGGTGATCGCCTCGGTCACCCCGCCCGGGCTGAAGTTGCAAGCGTTGCTACTACTCGATCCCGAGATCACGGCGTACGTAATGCCCGACGCGATCGAGTTGCGCACCGCGTTGTTGTAGGCGACGTCGGTTGGGCCACCAGCGACCAGCACCGCCACAGCCGGCTTCACCGCGTTGGCCGTGACCCAGTCGACACCCGCGATGACCTGAGCGAAAGATGCGCTGCCCTGGCAGTTCAGCATCCGCATGGCCACCAGGGTGACGTTCTTGGCGACGCCATACGAAGTGCCACCAACGATTCCAGCGACCGCCGTGCCATGGCCGTTGCAGTCGGTCGCGTCGTTGTCGTTGTCAACGGTGTCGCGGCCGTGGATCGCCCGCCCGCCAAAGTCGGCATGGGTGGTGCGGATCCCGGTACTGAGAATGTAAGCCCGCACATTGGCCGCAATGTTCGGATACGTGTAGGAGTTGTCCAGCGGAAGGTTGCGCTGGTCGATCCGATCCAACCCCCACGACGGCGGATTGGGTTGCGTCCCAAGGATTCCCGGGTCGACCTGGACCGTGCCGTTCTGCTGGACATAGGCCACCTCGGGATCAGCCGCCAGTTGGCGGGCCGCGCGGTCGCCGAGGTTCACCTCGAATCCGTTGAGCGCCTTGGTGAACACCCGCCCGACGGTGCCACCGTGACGTGCGGCGACTTGTTGTGCTGAGACACCGTCGCGCAGCACGACTACGTAGGAGCCGGGCACCGCGTCGCGTGCGGGCAGAATGTGCCCCTCGGGCGCGGCGGGCGCCACCGGCGATCCGAGAGCCAGCAATGAGGCCAGTAGGAGCTTCACAGTTTCACCGTCCAAGAGTCGAGGTAGCCCACGTCCGCGCGGGCGTGATCCTGCACCTTCAGCCGCCAGGTTCCATTGCGCAGTTCGCTGGACAGGTTCACGGTGTAGGTGCGATGGATGTTGTCCGCGCTGCCGCCCGTTCGGTTGTGCAGCCGGTAGATCGAGCCGTCCGGGGCGAGGAGATCGACCGTCAGGTCACCAATCCAGGTGTGAATGATGTGAACCTCCACTGTGGACGTTGCCGAGGCGTTCCCGGAACAGCCCGCAATGGTGACACTGCCGAAGACTGCTGCGCCTGGATAGTCCGGGATGGGAACGTTGGTGTCATTGCTTGCCCGGCAACCGTTGTCCACGAAGAGAAGCCGATTCGGTGCACCCACCGGGACACCGGTCAGCACTCCGACCGTGGCATCGGCAATAACCTTGTCGTGTACCTGTTGAGCCGTCCACGCGGGATTCGCGGAAACGACCAACGCAGCGACGCCGGCCGTGTGCGCGGCCGCCGGAGTCCCGCCCGAAATCGTCGCTGTCGCCGTGTCACTCGTCCACCAGGTGGAGAGGATGGCTCCCCCGGGCGCGAAGAGGTCGATACACGAGCCCGATCCGGCGCTGGGCAACACCGCGTCGGAGCTGTTGCTCCCGTCAACGTTCAGTACCTCGGGCATCCGTCCCGGGCTAGAGGAGCACGAGACGCTGCCCGATCCGGTGGCATAACTGATCCCCGATGCGATCGAGTTGCGCACCGCGTTCTCCAGAGCGGTGTTGATCCCGCCCCCGATTGGCAACACTGCAACCGCGGGCTTGACGGCGTTAGCCGTCACCCAATCGATGCCCGCGATGATCTGCGCCGTGGTGCCCGCCCCGGAACAGTTCACGATCCGCATCGCCACCAGCGTGGCGCCCTTGGCCACACCATGCGCCGCGCCGCCCACGATCCCAGCGGTGTAGGTGCCGTGACCGTTGCAGTCACTGGCATCGCCGTCGTTGTCGACGGTGTCCCAGCCGTGGATCGCCCGGCCACCGAAGTCAGTGTGCGTGATGCGGACGCCCGTGGTCATGACGTACGCGTGGACGTTGGAAGCCGTGTTGGGGAAGGTATATGACTTGTCCAGCGGCAGGGCCCGCTGGTCGATCCGGTCGAGGCCCCATGACGGCGGGTTCGGTTGCGTGCCAAGAGGTTCAATCTGGTGTGTCTCGTTGGGCGCCAGATAGGCGACGGCCGGGTCACGCGCCAGACGACTTGCGGTCGCGGGTGACATCTTCGCTTCGAAACCGTTGAGCGCCTTGGTGAAGACGTGCCCCTTGGTCATGGTGTAGTGCGCCACGGGCCCGGTGGAGTCTTGCAGGACAACGATATAGCTCGCCTCCGGGACCGGAGCGGCGGCTGATGTGGTACCCCCAAGAAAAGAAAGAAGGACCACGGCGGTGCTGAAGCTTCTCAAGGATTCCTCCCGCGCTTGATGGGGGTTCCGACGGATCGGAACCCCCACGGTTGAGCCGGGTCAGGCCCGCGTGATCTTCACGTTGTCGACGCCGCACTCGACCAGGCTGGCGCCCGAAGCGTCCGCGCACTGCACGAGAATGCGTACGGACTGCCCGGCATAGGCCGAGATGTTGTTGCTACCCGTGCCCCACGCACCAGCCCGGTTCGTGGCGGCACCGGCCTGCGTGAACAGAACCGTTGTTCCTCCATTGTGGACGATGCTCACGCGGAAGAAGTCCGCGCTGCTCGAGTTGGTGAGGTGAGCCAGGTACCAGGAGTAGCTCAGGGTGAATGTTCCGGTCCCGGACAGAGTCACCGCGGGTGAGCGGGAGCTGGTCACTCCGGCATCCACGTCGAAGCTGCCGGCGCCGGTGCCCGCGAGGCGACCGGTCACGAGGTCGTTGGTCCCGCTGACCGTGGTGCCGAGCTGGAGCGTGACACCGCTGCTCGTCTGCTCGGGGTCACCGCGCTCCCAGGCGCCGGTCGTGGCCGTGTCGGTGCCGTTCGGGTTGGTCACCCAGCCCAGCGCGGTCTCGAAGGTGTCTTCGAACAACGTGGTCCCGGGCGGCGGCGTAGTGCCGTTGTTCACGAACAGCAACAGGTTTGGCGAACCCGTGCCAGGGCTGGTCACAACGCCGGGGGTGGCGTCGGCGACCATGCGGTCACGGACCTGCTGCGGCGTGAACGAAGGGTTGGCCGCCTTGATGATCGCGGCGACACCGGCTGCATGCGGGGATGCCATCGAAGTCCCGCTGATCGTGTTGGTCGCCGTGTTGCTAGTGCCCCACGCCGCGGTAATGCTCACGCCGGGTGCGAAGAGATCGAGGCAGGTGCCGAAGTTGGAGAAGGAGGCACGCGCGTCGTTGCTCTGGGTCGCGCCGAGGGTGATGGCGGCTGGTGTCGACGCCGGCGAGAAGTTACACGCGTTGGCGTTGCTGTTGCCGGCCGCGATGGCATAGCTGACACCATCGTTGATGGACGCGGTGACCGCGTCATTCTGTGACTGGCTGAAGCCGCCGCCGAGGCTCATGTTGGCGACCGCGGCACCGGTGGTGTGCTGCTGCGTCACGTAGTTGATGCCACTGTTGACACCGGCGGTGGAGCCGCTACCGGCACAGTTGAGCACCTTGACCGCGACCAGGCTGACGCCCTTGGCGACACCGTAAGCCGTGCCACCGGTGGTGCTGGCAACGTGAGTGCCGTGCCCGTGGCAGTCGGTGTTGTTGCCGTCGCCGGTGGTGTTGGTACCCCAAACCGCACGACCACCGAAGTCGTTGTGCGTGACGCGGATGCCGGTGTCAATGATGTAAGCCGTGACGCCGGAGCCGGTGTTGGGGTAGGTGTAGGAGTTGTTGAGCGGCAACGCCCGCTGGTCGATGCGGTCCAGACCCCATGAGGGCGTTGGGGACTGAGTCGCGGCAAGCGACATCACCTGGTCCTGCTCGACGTATTTCACCGACGGGTCGGCGGCGAGGCGCTTGGCGGCCGCCTCTGACATCTTGGCGTGGAAGCCATGCAGGGCATCGCGCCAAGTGGTCACAACGGTGCCACTGTAACGCGAAGCGAGGTTGGCGGCGGAGGTCTCGATGGCCTGAATGCCGATGGAATCGTTCAGCACCACGATGTAGGAGCCGCTGATGGCGTTGGGGCTGCCGGCGGCGAGGATCATACCGTCAGCCGGCGCTGCGCCGACTGGTGCGCCAATGGATGCAACGGCAGTCGCCGTGGCAAATCCCAGCGCGATGAAACGGAGTTTCACGTCCGTCCTCCCCTTACTGATGGGCCGTCCGACCGACGTGTTCATGGCACGACGGGTTACGGTCCGTTGGCCGATTGCCCGATGCTATGGGGGAGGGAGCTCAATTGATAGACATTCACTTATCTAGATCAGCGGCGTAGGCTGGATTGATTATTATCTCTGCATAGATCTTGTCATCCTCGCGTAACACGGCGCCCCGGCCTCGCAATGCGCCCAAAGCGGCGGCGTTTTCCGGTGTCGTGTCAGCGATGAGAGTGTGCATACCCGCTCGAGCCGCCTCCGCGAGAAGCTCGGAGAGCGCGGCCGACCCCACTCCCTGCCCGCGCCACGAACGCCCGAGCCACATTCCCGTCTCCACCACGCCCTGACGGTCGGTCAGCTTCATCCGGATGAAGCCCGCCAGCATCCCGTCGACCGTGATGCCGTAGATGAGGGTCCGGTGTGGACCTTCGAATCCGGCGAGCATCGGCTCGAAGAAACCGATGAAGCCCGCTCGGCGCAACGGTGTCCAACCCGGAGCGCCCACCATCGGCGGCATCGTCTCATCCGGTTCGGTGTCCGCAACTGCCACTTCCAGCAGCTCGCGTAACGTTTCCGAATTCAATCGTAGAATTTGAATCTTTCTTGCCATAACATTCTCCAACAGAATCCAAAACGATCGAACAGTTTGGAGCTGATCGTGCCTAAGCCTCTCACCTGGTTCATCGCCGCGGTCACGGCCATAGCGGCATCCCTGATCGTCTTAACGGGCGCGCCCTCAGCCGTACGGGCAGCCACCCCGGTCGTGCCCATCACCTCGCCGCCGATGGGCTGGAACAGTTGGAACAAGTTCGCCTGCAATATCGACGAGAACCTGATCAGGCAAACCGCCGATGCCATCATCGCCAACAACCTCGATGACCTCGGATATGTTTATGTCAACATCGATGACTGTTGGATGGCGTCCACCCGGGACGCCCAGGGACGCCTGCAGGCGCACCCGACCCGCTTCCCTTCCGGCATCAAAGCGCTCGCCGATTATGTCCACGCTCGCGGGCTCAAGCTAGGGATCTACGAGTCGGCCGGGACGGCGACCTGTCAGGGTCTACCGGGCAGTCTGGACCATGAAGTCGTTGACGCCCAGAGCTTCGCCGCCTGGGAAGTGGACTTCCTCAAGTACGACAACTGCAACCACCAGAACCGTCCCGACTTCGCGCGCTACAAGGCGATGGGCGACGCGCTGCGCGCCACCGGCCGCCCGATCGTCTACAGCATCTGCAACTGGGGGCTCGCCGATCCCTGGGTCTTCGGCCCACTGGTGGGCGGCAGCCTGTGGCGTACCACAGGGGACATCTCGGATTCGTGGGGCAGCATGACCTCCCTACTGGACCAGCAGAACGGGCTGGAGTCGTTCGCCCGCAACAACGGCTTCAACGATCCGGACATGCTGGAGGTCGGCAACGGCGGCATGACCACCACCGAATACACCGCGCACTTCAGCCTCTGGGCGCTACTGAACTCGCCCATGCTGCTCGGCAACGACTTGCGCTCGATGTCCAGCGCCACCCTGAACATCATCCGCAACGCCGAAGTCGTTGCGGTAAAACAGAATTGGGGCGGCTCGCAGGGACGTAAGGTACGCGACTTCGGTGAGACCGAGGTCTGGGCCAAGCCGATGTCCGATGGCAGCGTCGCCACGGTCCTGTTCAACCGCACCGGGTCGGCCGCCACCATCACCACCTCGGCTGCCGAAATCGGGCTCGGCGGATCCAGCTCGTACTCGCTGCGCAATCTGTGGACGTTCACCAACTCCACCAGTACCGGGAGCATCTCGGCGAGTGTGCCCGCTCATGGCGCGGTGATGTTCCGGGTGACCCGGGCCGGGAGCCTCACGGCCGCACCGGCCGCAGGCACCCATCAGGTCGGTGACATGGCCTGGCTCGCCTCGAGCAATGGCTGGGGCCCGGCGGAGCGCAACCTTTCCAACGGCGAGCAGGCGGCCGGTGACGGGCGAACGCTGACCATCAACGGCACTACCTACGCCAAAGGCGTTGGCGCACACGCGGATAGCGCCGTCCACCTCTATCTCGGCCGTGCCTGTCCTCTTTTCACCGCTCAGGTGGGGATCGACGACGAATCCGGTCATGCCAACGCTTCCGTTCGCTTCCAGGTGTACGGAGACGGGAAGCTCATTGCCTACAGCGGCATCAAGCGAGCGGCCGACGGCCCGACCCGGCTCTCGGTCGCGACCGGAGGATATTCCACATTGGAGCTTCGGGTGACCGATGCTCGCAACAACGGCATCAACTACGACCACGCGGACTGGGGTGGGGCGACTTTGACATGTACCGCCGCGGGGACCGGTAGCCACCCCGGCTTTACCGCGGCGAGCAACGGCTGGGGCCCGGCTGAGCGCGACCAGTCCAACGGCGAACAGCCCGCTGGTGACGGCCTTGTCCCCACAGTCGGTGGGGTCAGCTACGTCAAGGCCTTCGGCGTCCATGCCTCATCGGATGTCACTGTGGGCCTCGGCGGCGCGTGCGAGCGCTTCACTGCCATCGGTGGAATCGACGGCGAGGTCACCTCTTCGACCGCGAGCGTCATCTTCACCGTTCTCGCCGATGGCGTCACGCTCTACACCAGCCCGACGGTCACCGTCGCCTCCGGGCCGGTGGTCATTGATCTCAATGTCACCGGCCGCTCCAACCTGCGGCTGTTGGCCGGGGACGCGGGCAACGGCATCAGCTTCGATCACGCTGACTGGGCCGACGCTCGCCTGCTCTGCTGACCTCTTTTTCACGGCCTCCATCTCTGCATCACTGTGCTGCTGCAGAGGTGGAGGCCCTCGCGCATATTCGGTCGCCCGGTCGGGCCTTCCCGTGCAGACTGAGCAGATGCAGCCTGCTCCCGCCGGATATTCGGTGCGCCCGGCCACGGTCGAGGACGCAGAGACGATCTTCGCTATTCAGTCGGCGCATGAGATGCCACTCATCGGCAGTCCCAACGCCACTCTCGAAGACGTGGTCGACGAGCTGGTCGAGCCGGGTTTTGACATCGAAACCGATGGCTGGCTAGTCCTCACCGATGCCGGCGAACCGATCGGCTGGGCCTGGGCCTGCCGCAAGGGCGTCAGCGACAACGTTGACATCTCGACCTATGTCCGTCCCGGTCACGTTGAGGCAGCCGGCTGGCTCTGGACCGCGTCCCAGCAGCGCGCCGCGGAGATCGGCCGCGAGCTGGGTCATTCCGAGATCACCATCGACGTGGGAATCTTCCCCGAGGACGCTCTGAATTGCCGCCTCGCGCAGG
>DPJL01000033.1:0-1655 GCA_003543035.1 Micromonosporaceae bacterium
CTCTTCGCTGCGGGTTGTGGCACTCCTCAGGAGGCGGCCGCGCCACAGGCGGGGGCACCGGTCAAGGTCGGCCTGGTGTACTCGCAGTCCGGCGCGCTGGCCAGCTATGGGAAGCAGTACATAGAGGGTTTCAAGGCGGGTCTCGCTCAGGCGACCGGCGGCACCAATAAGGTCAACGGCCGCGCCATCGAGGTGACCGAGGCCGACGATGCGGGCGACCCGGCGAAGGCGGTCTCCGCGGCCAAGGACCTGATCGGTAAGGGCGCCAAGATAATCGCGGGCTCCACCTCCAGCGGTGTGGCTCTACAGGTGGCTCCGATCGCGGCGCAGAACAAGGTGCTTTTCGTCTCCGGCCCGGCCGCGACCGACGGCATCACCGGGGTCAACCGCTACACGTTCCGCTCGGGCCGGCAGTCGTACCAGGATGTGCTGGCCGCCAAGTCCTTCATCCAGGCCCCGGCGGGCAAGAACGTGCTTGTCTTCGCCCAGGAAGGTGCTTTCGGCAGCGCAAATGTGGCGGCCGTGACCGCGGTCATCGGTGGTGCCGGGGCGAAGGTGTCGAGCATCCTGGTTCCGGCAAGTGCCACCGACTTCACTCCTTTTGCCAGCCAGATCAAGACCGCAAAGCCCGATCTGCTCTTCGTGGCGTGGGCCGGCACGACGGCCGCGGGGATGTGGCAGGCGCTCGACCAGCAGGCCGTGCTCAGCAGCACGACCGTGGTCACCGGGCTGGACCAGAAGGCGTCCTACCCCACCTTCGGCGCGGCCGGGGAGAAGGTTTCGTTCCTGTCGCACTACTTCGACGGCGCGACCGACAACGACTTCGCGAAGTCGGCGGCCGGCAATGTCAGCGGTGGTCTGGACATCTTCTCGCCCGACGGCTTCAACGCGGCGCAGATGATCGTTCGTGCGATCGGCCAGGGTGGCGATGACGTGGAGAAGATGATTGCCGCGCTTGAGGGTTGGAGCTTCGACGGGGTCAAGGGCAAGAACACCATCCGCAAACAAGACCACGCCCTGCTTCAGCCGATGTTCCAGGTGAAGCTGGTGGGTGGAAAGCCGCAACTGGTCAAGGCTTTGAACCCGGATGAGGTGGCCCCGCCCGCCGCCGCGATGAAGAGCTGACCCAATGCAGGTGCTCACCACCGAGGGACTCACCTGGAAGATCGGAGAAGTGTCCATTGTGGACAATGTCTCGATCGAGCTCAAACAGGGTGAGTTCCTCGGCGTGATCGGCCCGAACGGGGCCGGCAAGACCTCACTTTTCAACCTGATCTCAGGGCTGCGCCCGGCCACCGCCGGCCGGGTGCGACTGCGGGGCAAGGACATCACCGGCCTTGCCCCGCATCAGCGGGCACGGCTTGGGCTCGGCCGGACCTTTCAAGCCTCGTCAGTCTTCGGCTCGTTGACGGTGGCCGAGAACGTAAGGCTCGCCGTGCAAGCCCGGGCTGGCGGCTCAATGTCGTTGTGGCGCCGGGCTTCCCGCTATCGCGAGGTGCTGCGGAAAGCCGATGACTGCTTGACCGCGGTAGGCATGGCGCACCGCGGCCAAGCACTCGCCGGCACTCTCGCCCACGGCGAGAAGCGCAAACTCGAGATCGCCCTACTGCTCGCAGGTGACCCCGCCGTGCTGCTGCTCGACGAGCCGATGGCCG
>DPJL01000033.1:2005-3719 GCA_003543035.1 Micromonosporaceae bacterium
GCGGATCGACTGGCCGTGATGCATCACGGTGCCCTGCTGGCTTGCGACACCCCGGCCGCGGTGATGGCCAATGCCGTCGTGCAAGAGGCCTACCTGGGGGAGGAGCTGTGAGCCTGCTGGTCGTGAAGGAGCTCGCGGTCCGCCTCGGTGGGCTGCACATCCTTCAGGGCATCTCGTTCGAGGTACCCCCGAGTGGGGTTACGGTGCTGCTTGGGCGCAACGGAGTGGGCAAAACCACCACCCTTAGAGCGATCCTCGGTCTGGCCCCCTCCACCGGACTGCTCGAATTCGAAGGCCAGTCGATCGCCTCCACGAAAACTCATCGGCTGGTCCAAGGTGGGATCGGTTACGTGCCAGAGGATCGATGCGTCTTCGCCGGGTTGACCGTCGCCGAGAACCTGCGGCTCGCCGCCCTCAAAGAGCCCAACTACGACCTGGTCTTCGAGCTGTTTCCCATGCTGCGCCAACGGCAGAAGCAGCTCGCGGGGTCGTTGTCCGGCGGGCAGCAGCAGATGCTCTCACTGGGCCGCGTCCTGCTCAACTCCCACAAGCTCTTGCTGATCGACGAGCCGACAAAAGGCTTGGCCCCCAAGGTGGTCACCGAAGTCGCCGCCGCCCTCGAGCTGGTGGCAGAACGGGTGCCGATCCTGCTGGTGGAGCAAAACCTCGCGGTGGTGCGGCGGCTCGCCGCGGACGCCATAGTGCTCGCCTCGGGCCAGGTGGCGTGGACCGGTTCCGCTGCTTCACTCTTGGGCGACGCCTCGCTCACCAAGTCTTTGCTAGGGGTGGGGCACTGATGTCGACCATCATCCTTTTATCGCTCACGGGGCTCGGCCTGGCCGCGCTCTACTTCCTTGTCGCGTCAGGGCTTTCGCTCGTCTTCGGGCTTGCCGACGTGCTCAACTTCGCCCACGGGCTGTTCCTATCCGTTGGCGCCTATGGGACTTGGTGGGCTCATCCCAAGGTGGGCTTCGTTCCGGCAGTTCTGTTCGGGGTGGCGGTTGGCACGATTGCGGCAATCCTGGTCGAGCTCATCCTGATCCGGCCGCTATACAAACGCACGATCGAGCAGGTGCTCGTGACAGTCGGGCTCTCCTTGGCTGGAGTAGCACTGTTGCAAGCTACCTTCGGAGCCGACCCGCGGCCCTTTCCCCGTCCACAGTGGACACAGCAGGTGATGTCGGTCGGGGGTGCCCTGGTCCCGGTGGACCGGCTGCTTCTGATCGCGGCCGCCCTGGCCGTGCTCGGGGCGCTGATGGGATTTTTGCGCTGGACCCGCTACGGCCTCATCATCCGGGCAGGCGTGGAGAACCGGGAAATGGTGACAGCACTCGGGATAGACGTCCGCAAGGCCTTCACCCTCGTCTTCGCGATCGGCGGAGCAGCGGCCGCACTCGCAGGAGCTTTAGGCGGGGTGTACCTGGGCAGCATCTCCCCCTCCACCGGAACCTCCCTGCTGATATTCGCCTTCATCGTGGTCGTCATAGGCGGGATGGGCTCCGTGCCCGGCTCAGCCGTGGCAGCTGTCGCAGTCGGTCTGCTGCAACAGTTCGTGAACTATTACAGCACCGGCATGGGTGACATCTGCGTCATCGCCCTGCTCGCGGCCGTGCTGCTATGGCGCCAGTCGTTGAGGAGAGCGGCATGAAGCGGTGGTGGCCGGTCGGCGCATTCCTTTTGCTGGTAGCGATTCCCTACAACACGCTGACGAATG
>DPJL01000033.1:3962-4818 GCA_003543035.1 Micromonosporaceae bacterium
GATCTCCTATTTGGACGGACCGGGCTGCTCTCCTTCGGCCACGCTCTCTACTTCGCGGTTGGCGCTTATGGCACGGGCATCCTGGTCACGCGTGTTGGGCTCGTGCTTGCCGCTCTCTTCGCCGTCATCATCGGCACGGCTGTCGCGGCGGTGCTGGGTGCCATCGCCCTTCGTGTGCAAGGCATTGCCTTCTCCATGGTCACGCTGGCTTTCGCACAGGTCGGCGCGATTCTGATCGCTCGTAACCCGGGTGGGCTGACCGGTGGTGAGGAAGGCTTGCCGCTCTCGACCGGCTTGCCGTCGTCCCTGGTGGGAGTAGCCAACACGGTCAACCTGTATTGGCTCGCGTTGGCCTACCTGACCATCGTGGTGGTCGTGCTGCATCGGGTGATCCAGTCACCGACCGGGCGGGTGTTGGCCGGGATCCGCGATGATGCGCTGCGAGTCGATGTGTTGGGGCTGAACCCTTACCGCTACAAGCTTGTGTCCTTCACGCTGGCCGGGGCGCTCGCTTCGATGGGCGGTGTGGTGTACGTCCTCATCGTCGGCGGCGCTTCTCCCCACGTCGCGTCCTCGGACTTGACGTTGACGCTGCTCATCATGGTCGTGCTTGGCGGGCCAGGTACCCGCTTCGGGCCGGTCATCGGCGGAATGCTCTTCACCTTCCTCGATCACCGCCTGGGTGACCTGAGTACAGGCCTTCCGGGCCCGTTGGCCGAGCCGCTCTTCATCCTGGGCACCGTCTTCATCCTCGCGGTGTACTTCTTCCCCGGCGGTCTCGCCTCCCTCGGCACCCGCGTCACCGCCTTACGCACCTCCCTCGCCCGCTCCCCTGGTTGATCATGAACTTAAGGTC
>DPJL01000143.1 GCA_003543035.1 Micromonosporaceae bacterium
GCAGCCCGTCGATCGCTTTGAGATAGGTCAGGTGACTGATCTCGAACCAGTGCCGCGACGAGTCCTTCACCTTCGCGTCGGTCCACGATCTGTCCACTTCGGACTCCAGTTTCCGTTGCAGCGCAGCGGCTTTCGCCGGTGACGCGTCACGCAGCCGCAGCATCCGGGCGAAGGTCACCATCTGCCAGTGCACCAACGGGAAGAGCCCGGAATCGGGCTGTAGCAACCCGGCGACGGCCAACGTGGGCATGCGCTTGGGGAAGGCGTGCATCGCCAGCCGGGGCTTGCCATGCGAGTCGGTGTTGAGCAGTGCGGGATCTATGAACTCGAAGGCGGGCCGATATCCGGTGGCCAGCACCACCAGATCGGGCTCGATCTCCTGACCGTCGGTCAGCTCGACGCTGTGCCGATGGAAGCGCTTGACATCCGGTACCGGCGAGATGGCGCCATGTCCCAGGTAGTAGATGAGCAGGCTGTTGGCGATCGGGTGGGTCTCGTAAAGCTTGTGATCGGGCTTGGGCAACCCGAACCGGCTCAGATCACCGACCGTCGATTTCATGGTCTGCTGCCCGAGGAACTGCCGCACCCGCAGCGGCAGCTTGAGCCAGAGCATCAGGTCGTTCACCTGATCGGCGGGCCGGCCGAGGGCGAATTTGGGGGCGTACCAATAGCCCCGGCGCGTGGAGTGCCAGCACTTCGCGGCTTGTTGGGCCGCCTCTACAGCTATGTCACAGCCGGTGTTGCCCGCCCCGATCACGAGCACTTTGCGTCCGCGCAATTGGGCAGAGTCCTTATAGGACGATGCGTGGATCGTCTCGCCCTTGTACTCGGCCAGCCCCTCGTAGTCGGGCTGCTTGGGCGACCAGTTGTGGCCGTTGGCGATCACGACGCCGGCATATCGGTGAATGCGTTCGCTGCCATAGCCGCCGGTGCTGCGGGTGGTGACGTCCCACCGATCATTGTCGGCCGGCTCGACCTTGGCCACCTCGGTGCCGAACCAGATGTGCGGCCTCAACTCGAAATGGTCAGCATAATGATCCAGATAGGCCAGCACCTGGCTATGTTTGGGATAGTCGGGCCAGTCATCCGGCATCGGAAAGTCGGGGAACTGGGTGAACGGCTTCGACGAGATCAGGTGCGTGCTCGAATACATCGGGCTGCGGTCATGCCGCCAATTCCAGCCGCCGCCGACGCCGGTTTCACGTTCGTAGCAGTCGACCCCGAAGCCGTGCTCCTGCAGATTCTTGATCGCGGTGAGGCCGCTGGGCCCCGCACCGATCACGCAGATCGTGCCGGCTCGGTCATAGACCGGGACTCCGTCGCGCCACGCCGTTGCCTGAGATGTGTCGTAGCTTGCCGAATAGCCCACCCGGGCATCTTGAGTGATACGGCTGCTGATTGTCCAGTGCTGAGCGTGACTGTCCGGTAGCCTCAGCCGATGTGAGCGTGCCGCTACGGGTGGTTTCTTACAACATCCACTCCCAACGCGACGATCTCGGCGCCTTGGCCGAAGTCGTGCGCACCCTTGAACCCGATGTCGTTGTGGTGCAGGAGGCCCCGCGGCGATGGCGGTGGCGCACCAAATGCGCCAACCTCGCGAATTCGTTCGGGATGGTGGTCGCCGTGGGTGGGCAGCCGAGCCTCGGAAATTTGATCATGACCAATTTGCGGGTACGGGTGACCGGCTCCTGGTGCGTGCGATATCCCCTCACGCCGGGGCGGCACTTGCGTGGAGCGGCCTTCGCCAGGTGCACGGTGCCGGGCCTCGATGGGTCGGTGCTGATCGTGGGCACCCATCTGTCCACAAACGACACCGAGCGTCCGGCTCAGGCGGCGCTGCTCAGGCCGCATCTCGACGCGGATGACGACCCGGTCGTGCTCGCCGCGGACTTCAACGAGCCCCCGGATGGGCCGTCATGGCAGCTCCTCGGCGCCGACCTGGTGGACGCCGGGGCGAACAGCGGACCCACCTTCCCCGCGCGCGCCCCAGACCGCCGCATCGACACCATTTTCGTCGACCAGCGGTTGAAGGTGGCGCGTTGCGAGGTTGTGGACGGCCCGCTGGCTGTTCGCGCCAGCGATCACTTGCCGGTCATCGCCGACCTCGTTCTCCCGTAGGGCTTTTAGCGGGTGCGGGCCAGGTCTGCGGCACCTATCAGGCCCGCCTCATTTCCCATCTCGGCCGGGCGCACCTCGGCCACGGGCAGCTTTGCCCGCTGCGTCAACGCGGCCCGATAGGCCTCGCGTAGCGGCCCCATCAGCAGATCGCCCGCCTCTATCACGCCACCGCCGATGACGATCACCTGCGGATCGAGTAGCTGGACGATGTCCGCAAGCCCTTGCGCCAGCCAATAGGCGATCTGCTCGAAGGCCTCGATCGCCACCGGGTCGCCTTCCAGCGCCGCGGTGGTCACCATGGTCCCGGCGATCTCCTCGACCCGGCCGCCGGCCTTTGCCAGCAACACCTCGGCCGCGGCAGGCGAGGTGATCGCGCCCTGGCGGGCGAAGCGCACCAACGCT
>DPJL01000267.1 GCA_003543035.1 Micromonosporaceae bacterium
TGCGAATCAGCGGTGGGCGACTGGTCGAGGCCAACGGCACCCCGTTCATCATGCGCGGGACCAGCCATGCACACGTCTGGTACCAGAGCCAGACAAGCTCATTCGCGAACATCAAGTCATTGGGCGCCAACACAGTTCGTGTCGTGCTCAGCGGCGGCCGATGGACCCCGGCCAACGGTGTCGCCGACGTGGCAAACATCGTCACCCTGTGCAAGAACAACAAACTCATCTGCATGCTCGAAAACCATGACACCACCGGCTATGGCGAGCAGCAGAACGAGTGGACCCTCGACCGGGCAGTCGACTATTGGATCAGTGTCCAAAGTGCACTGACCGGCCAGGAGAACTACGTTCTCGTCAACATCGGCAATGAGCCGTATGGCAACAACAATCCGTCCGCGTGGACTTCGGCCACCACGAGCACGATCAGCCGGCTGCGTAACGCGGGCTTCGATCACACCCTCGTGGTCGACGCGCCAAACTGGGGGCAGGATTGGCAGTTCGTCATGCGGGACAGCGCGCAGACGGTGTTCAACAGCGACGTCGATCGCAACACGCTCTTCTCCATCCACATGTACGGCGTCTTCGACACCGCAGCTGAGATAAACGACTACCTTCAGTCGTTCCAGAGCCGCAATCTGCCGCTCGTTGTCGGCGAGTTTGGGCACAACCACTCCGACGGCAACCCGGACGAGGACACCATCATGGCTCAGGCGGTGCAACGCGGCATCGGTTACCTCGGCTGGTCGTGGAGTGGCAACGGCGGTGGGGTCGAGTATCTCGACCAGGTGACCAACTTCAACGTCAGCCAACTGACACCTTGGGGTGAGCGGCTTTTCAACGGTGCCAACGGGATCCGTGCCACCTCGGTGCAGGCCACCATCTATGGCACGCAGACCCCGTCACCGACGCCGTCCGTGTCGCCGAGCCCAAGCCCGAGTCCGAGTGGGACCAAGGTTTGTACCGCCACCTACACCAAGGTGGGGCAGTGGCCGGGCGGATTCCAGGGCGAGGTCAGGGTGACGGCAGGCAGCGCGGCCATAACCAGTTGGCGAGTCATTTGGAGCTGGGCCAACGGTCAGAGCATCACGCAATTCTGGAGCGCCAACGTCAGCGGCAGCGTGGTCGCGACGAACATGTCCTACAACGGCAGTCTGGGTGCTGGGCAGAGTACGACGTGGGGCTTCCTTGGCTCGTGGAACAACAGCGCCAACACCAACCCGACCCCTACCTGTACGGCGGGCTGAGCCATGAGAAGACTTCTGCTTTCCCTCGCTTTGGTGGCGGGGGTGCTCGTGGTCCCCTCCACCGCCCAGGCCGACGTCACCATCTGTGAGAAGTACGGCAGCACGACAATCCAAAGTGGACGTTATGTGGTCCAGAACAACAACTGGGGCGACGACACCACTCAGTGCATCAACGTCACCGGTACCGGCTTCGCCATCACGACGGCGAGCCACAACAAGCCGACCAACGGCGCACCCGGGTCATATCCGTCGGTCTACTTCGGTTGCCACTACGGCAATTGCAGCACCGGAAGCGGGTTGCCTCTGCAGGCAAGTGCAAGCTCCTTCAGTGGCATCAACACCACCGTCAGCATGGGATACGTCTCGTCCGGTGTCTGGGACGCGGCGTATGACATCTGGTTCGATCCCACACCGCGCACCGACGGGCAGAACACCGGCGCGGAAATCATGATCTGGCTGAACAAACTGGGCTCGATCCAGCCGGTCGGATCACAGATCGGCACGGTCAATCTGGCCGGCGCTACCTGGAACGTGTGGTTCGGCAACATCGGCTGGAACGTAATCTCCTACGTGCGGACGTCGGCGACGAGCTCAATGAATTTCGCCGTCGACACCTTCTACGGTGATGCGGTGAGCCGCGGGTATGCCCAGCGCTCCTGGTATCTAACGAGTATCCAGGCAGGTTTCGAGCCCTGGGTCGGGCAGACCGGGCTGACGGTGAACTCGTTCTCGGTCACGACAGGCGGCGGTGGCGACACTCAGCCGCCTTCCACCCCGGGCAGCCTGACCGCGTCGGGCACAACTTCCAATAGCACCAACCTTTCCTGGCAGCCGGCCACGGATAATGTTGGTGTCACGGGATATGACGTGTTCCGCAATGGTTCGCAAATCACGACCGTGGCTGGGACGTCTGCCAGCATCACCGGTCTCTCACCTGCGACCACCTACCAATTCGCTGTGCGAGCTCGTGATGCCGCAGGCAACACTTCTGGCAACTCCAACACCGTCGCCGTGACCACCCAGCCTGGCGGGGGAGGAGGCGGAGCCTGTTCCGCCTCTTGGACACCCCAGAGTCAATGGAGTACCGGCTACACAGGCACCGTGACGGTCACGAACACCAGTCCCAGCACCACAAACAGCTGGCTCGTGACCTTCACACTCCCCGCCGGCCATTCGATCACCAACTACTGGAACGCCGCGGTGAGTGTGAGCGGGCAGACCGTCACCGCGCGGAACCTGTCGTACAACGGCACACTCGCACCCAACATGAATACCGGCTGGGGTTTCCAGGCCAGTCGACCCAACGGAAACACGTTGATTCCCACCGGTTTCAACTGCTCGCCGTGATACGACCGGGCGCGCCCGCTCAGGCGTGGCGCGCCCGGATATGGTGAAGGGATGGCTCTCAGATTTCAGCTGACCATCGACTGTGCCGATCCGGACAAGCAGGCCCGCTTCTGGGCCGAGGCACTCAGATACCAACTCGCCCCGCCGCCCGACGGGTTCGAGTCGTGGCAGGCCTTCTATCGAAGCATCGGTGTGCCGGAAAGCGAGCTGGCGGAGATGGGCGACGACGTGGATCGCATCGTCGACTCGGATGGCGTTGGCCCCCGGATCTGGTTTCAGGTCGTGCCGGAGGGCAAGACCGTCAAGAACCGCTTGCATCTCGACATCCATGCCAGCGCAGGCCGCGGCGTGTCCATCGAGACACGCCGGGAGCAGGTCGACGCGGAGGTTGCCCGTCTGGTCGCTCTGGGCGCGAAGGTCAACAGAGTGTCCGCCGAGCCGGGGCTCCACCACTACGCCGTGACCCTCTACGACCCGGAGGGCAACGAGTTCTGTGTCAACTAGCCCGTTTTGATGGCTTCCCTGGCGGGTAAATAGGGGAAGACCGGCAGCGGGGGACTGTCGGCAACAAGGGGGATATAGCCATGTCGAGAAACGATCCGCAAGGCCGCCGTCCGAACGACCGGATGCCCGGCGAGCGAATGCCTGGCGAAGAGAAGACGCCGGATGAGCTCGCAGCCGAGAAGCGAGCTGGCACGCAGACCGGGATGAAGGACGAAGAAGAGGAAATCCGCGGTCAGCGGCCAAGTGGGGCGAAACCGACCGGCATGAAGGACAAGAAGGGCAACCAGCCACGCTGACAACAGCTGGCGCTCTAGGTGAGGGGTTTGCGATGAACGTGCACGAACCACGCGAACCTGATCTGTTCGATCCATTGGTGGACGAGGAGCGTGCGAGGGAGGATACGGCGCCCGTGCGGGATTTGCCCGACAGAGAGCCGCATCCGCCCAATCATCCGAATCCCGGCGGCACGGAAGAGGTTCCGCCGCCGCCGTCGATCGATCACTAGTCGCACCATCAACGCCGGGTGGCATGGGCCACCCGGCGTTGACTTAAAGAACACTTGAAGTTGCAGGATTCAGCCATGAATGGCGACACGAGACACGTCAGGACGGTGGCCGATCTGGTGACAGCGGCTAAGGACCCGACCACAGAAACGATTGTGGTCGAGGGTGAGCTTCATCAGGTACCGACATTGGAGATCGCGGCCGGAGTGACGCTAGCCGGAAGCGAAAGTGGGGCTGCTCTCTTGTTTGCCGAAGGCGTGGACGGCTTGCGGCTCAGCGGCACCAACAGGGTGAGCGGGATCAGTCTCACCACCGATCCAACGCAACGGGCCATCTCGCTGGACCCTGATGCGACGGACCTTGGGGCGATTCGCCTGGTGGACTTGAACATCACCGGCCAGGTGGCGCTGATCACGGGTGAAGATGCGAGCAGCGGACGCTTCGCTATCGATCGCGTGCATATCGCCGAAGCCGACACTCGTCATCGCAAGGAGCGCCCGGAGTTGGCCGGGGTAGGCGTGCTACAAGGCGCGTTCACGGTGTGGAATAGGCACTCCGAAGCTGTGTTGACGGCAAGCATTCGGCACGTCTCGGTGGGGAGCGAACAGACCCCGATCCGCGGCAGTGGTGTCTTTGTGGCCGGCCCGTTGGAGGTAGACCTTCTGGAGACCGGTGACGTCTTCACGGATGGTGGGATTCCAGACGGGACTGCGGACACCATCAGCGGCGGCGTGTTCGTCATCTTCGGTGCCCATGTCGAAGAGGTCCGCAACGTCGGTGCGGTGACTACGCGTGGCACCAACGACATGATGCTGGACAACTGGGGGCAGGTGGACGCTTGGACGGCCGAGGCTCCGCTCACGTCATACGGGCGCAGCGGTGTCGGATTCGTCAACTTCGGTACGGTTGGTGAGCTGAAAGTCCTTGCCCCGATTGAGACTCACGGCATCGGTGCACGCGGCTTCAATGTGTATCACCTCGAGGGCCACGCCGGGGCCTCGGTCGGCAGCGCCGAATTCGACAGCATCACCACGCACGGCGACGCCGCAATCGGAATCCAGATCGGGCAACCGATCGGCCGGTTGACCATCCACAAAGGAATCCATACCCGCGGTGGGACAGGCGAGTCGTTGGTCAAGGGTGTGCTCACCAAGTTGTCGGCTCACGCGATCAGCGTCCAGGCCAGTGGGGTCATAGAGGAGCTGAAGGTCGGCGGTGAGCTGCGCAGCGATGGTGAAGGCGTGGTGCCGCTGCATGTGTTGGGAGCCATCAACCGCGTTCACATCGCCGGTGGCCTCAGGTGACGACGAGAGCTGGATGGTGCGGATCATTCATCCGCACCACCACGTCCGCAAAGGACGCCGGGCCGACCTCCTCCGCGTACCGGGCATAAGCGGGCAAGGTCCAAGCCAGCGCCGGATCTGTCCGCCTGGCGAAGGCGGCCGGGGACATTTCGAGGTGCACAGTGAAGTCCAGCTCGAGTCCGGCACCCAGCAACAGATCGCCGCTTAGCACCACTACCCCTTCGGGAGCCAGCTCGAGGTAGGCGGCCCGGGTCGCTCTGTCCGTCAGCGGGTTCCAAAACGTTGGCAGCACTGAGCCGCGTCGGGTGAGCACTTCACGATTGAGCGCGGCGAGATCGACCCAACGCTCGTAGTAGGAGTCGGGATTGGTGCGGCCGAACTCGAACCGGATTGAGGCAGGGCGCAGGAAATCGTTGCTGCGCACATGAATGGCGGGTCGGCCGCCGGCCTGAAGACTGTCCACAAGCGACTGCGCTATCACCTCGGGCTCAGTCGGCGGCGGGCCGTCGACAACGACTCTTCGCCGGTCACCGACGCGGTTCAGAAGCAGCTCCACCAGACCGGAGCGGTCGATCGGCCGGATCATGCCTCGAGGATCGCCAGCTCGCGACTGGTGAGGTTCAGGCGCTCGCCCCCGGTCTCGGTGCAGACGACGATGTCCTCGATCCGGGCACCGTGCTTGCCGGGCAGGTAGATGCCCGGCTCGATGGAGAAGGTCATGCCGGGCTCGAGGATCTGCTGGGAGCCCGCCACGATGTACGGCTCTTCGTGTCCCTCCAAGCCGATGCCATGCCCGGTGCGATGGATGAAGTATTCGCCGTAGCCCGCCTCTGCGATGATGTCCCGCCCGACGCCATCCAATTGCTCAGCCGTGATACCCGGACGCACGGCATCGGTCTGCGTTACCTGCGCTCGCAGGAGTACCTCGTAGTAGCGCGCGAATTCTGCTGGAGGCTCGCCGACCGAATAGGTACGAGTGGAGTCGGAGCAATACCCGTCGGGCATCGTGCCGCCGATATCTACGACAACCGGATCACCCGCCTCGATGACGCGATCGGACACCTCGTGATGCGGGCTCGCACCATTGGGACCCGAGGCCACAATGGCAAAGTCGGCTGTGGCATGGCCCGCGGCCACAATGGCGGCTTTGATGTCGCGAGCCACCTCCCTTTCGGTGCGGCCGAACCGCAACCAGTCACCCATTTGCTCGTGCACCCGGTCGATCGCCGCACCGGCCCGCCTCAGCGAATCCACCTCAGTGGGGCTCTTACGCATCCTCAGCTCGCGTAGAACGTCTCCTGCGAGTGTCTGCTCAACGCCGGGTAGGACGCGCCGGAATGCGAGCACCTTCTCCGCCCACATGTGGTTGTCGACAGCCACCCTTGCCACATTCCGCGGCAGCCGTGCCGCGACAAGTGCATAGGCGTCGTCGGTTTCGTTGTGAGCCACCAACTCGACCTCGAGCTCTTGCACTGCCGCTGCTGCGGGCTGCTCAAGCGCCGGGACCACGAGGAAGGGGTCGCCCGCAGCCGGGATCACCAGACAGGTCAAGCGCTCCAGCGGATGAGCGTTGTAGCCGGTGAGGTAACTCAGATCCGCGCTAGGCGAGATGAGCAAAGCATCGACCCCCGCCTCGGCGCAGGCCGCCCGAGCACGGTCAAGTTTGGTTGCCACAGCCTAGAATCTAGACCCGTTCGACCACCGGCATCAGCTGGGTTGAGGACTTCTCCTTGACCGACAGCTGTTCGAGCAGGCGTCTGGTGAGCTCGGCCTGCTCGCGTTGCAGCTGGACGATCCGGGCCAGCCAGGCGCTGAAGAAGATCAGCGCACCGGCGATGGTCAGACCGAGCCCCAGCAGGCCACCCGAGACGAGATAGGGGACCTGCTCGAACACATAGCCCGTGTGCGCGGTGCCATACCAGCCGATCCCGATCACGGCCAAGCCGAGCGGCATGAGGAAGCCGCCCACGATGGTGAGGATCTGCTGGAACCGTTGCTCAGATCGCATTCATCGCTCCCTAAGGTTGGGGATTCCGTTTGCCGCACCCAACTCGCATCCTGCGGCCGCGAACATCATCCCCGCAAAGTGCCGCAGACCCCAAGAGGCGGCTGCCGCCAAGCCCAGGCCGAGGACGAACAGATACCACGGAACGCCGGGGAAGATGGGCCATTGACGACCATTTGCGACGGGTACCGGTGCCGGGTCCCCAGTCCCGGGAGGGACATCGCCGCCCACACTCCCGCTGCCCGACCCGGATCCGGATCCGCCAACGGATCCGCTGTCAGTCGGCGGCGCCTCACCTTGGAAGGCTGGCGTCGCGGTCGCCTGACTGGTCGCGTGCCCGAGGATGAAAGTGAACTTCGGTGCCAGTGCAAGCCATGGCGTCAGCTGGGTCCGCAACTCCGACGGGAGCAGGGCCAGGAATGGGTCGAGCAGCGAGCCGAGGCTGAGTTTGTTGCGCATCACCGCGGTGTCGAGCGTGATGGTCAGGCCGCGCCCGCTCACCTTGGCTTCGTTGCCGTTCGCGGTCTTGTCCACCTTGGGCACATCGATGGCCAGACCGAAGTCGGCCATCCGCTTCGCCACGTCCGGAGGCAGCTTCGGGAGCGCCGTCGCGCCGGCCGGAGACTTGATTCCGTCCTGGTCGGCCGCAAAGGTCTGTCCCGCAACAGTCAGGGACTTCCAGCTGACTGTGCCGGTCGTCGTGCCCTTCACACCATCGCTGACAGCCTCGGAGTCGACTCGGAGGCCGTGTATCTTCACCAATCCACCGAGCAGGCTGATGCTCCCAGCCGTCGCGTAAGCGGTCGCCGTTGCCTTGTCTCCAGTCGCAGTGGCGCGGGCGTTGGAGGCCCACGCTTCCACGGCGGCAAGCATCGGCGGGATAGGCAGACCCGGGACGGGCAGGACCGGCAGGGCAGGCTTCGCGGCGTACGCGGAGGCTTCGATGGACTTGTCGTCTGCATGCGAAGTCATTCCGGTCCCCGGCACGTATTCCTGCTTCCCGTCCTTGGGCCCGGACGGGTGAGCGGCATCGACCTTCACCGGATAGGTGGCATCCGGATTCTTTAGCAGCTCGGGCAGTCCGTAGCCGACGACGTCGCCGGGCCACATCAAGCTGGAAACGGCTCGGCCGGTCGGGCCGGTGGAGAGTTTCGCTCTCGAGTAGGAAAGGCTCAACTCCAGCTGGGGCTCGGCCGGGATCGGAATCGCCGCTTCGTAGATGTGCAAGGCGATCGGCGCTGCCTCGGCCATAAGGGTGAACCCGCCGAGCTCGGCCGCCTGCGCCCGGATGGGCACGACGAGCAGTGAGCCGGTGAGGGAAAGGGCGGCAACGGCACGTAGCGCTTTCACGACACACCTCCCAGATAGAGAGTGGACAAGTCTTCGGCTATCTCATCCGGCCCGCCGGTCGCCACGATCTGACCGTGGATCAGGACAGCGGCCCGGTCGGCGACGGCCAACGCTGCTTCGGCGAACTGTTCCACCACAAGGACACTCACCCCGCTGTCAGCGAGTGCGCCCACCACGTCATAGAGCTCGCGAACTATCAGCGGGGCCAACCCCATGGACAGCTCATCGATCAGCAGCACCGCCGGGTTGGTGGCGAGCGCTCTCGCCATTGCCAGCATCTGCTGCTCGCCGCCGGACATCGAGCCTGCCACCTGGTGCGCACGCTCCTTCAGGCGCGGGAAGCGATCGAAGGCAATCTCGTAGACGTGTGAAACGGGCACCCCGGCGTACGCGGCGAGCCGCAGATTCTCAGTCACGGTGAGGTTGGGGAAGATCGAGCGACCTTCGGGGATGGTGCAAAGGCCGGCGCGAGCCATCGTGTCCGCGTTCGCGTCGTTGACGTGCGCACCGCCTAAATGCACGTGGCCGGAGGTCGCCTTCAACTGTCCACTTGCGACCTTCAGCAGAGTGCTCTTGCCGGCACCGTTTGGGCCGAGCAGCGCCATCACGGAGCCTTTCGGCAGCGCCAGGTTCACCCCGTGCAGCACTTCGATCCGGCCGTAGGCGGCTTTCACATCAACGAGTTCCAGGATCGGTTTCATTCCGACTGCCCCAGATACGCCCGCTGCACGTCCTCGTTGGCGCGGATCTCCCCCGGGGAGCCCGAGGCGATGACGGCGCCGAAATTCAGCACGTGGATCCGGTCGCAGACCTTCATGATGAGATCCATGTCGTGCTCGACGATGAGCACGGCCCGGCCTTCCTCCGCCAGATCGAAAAGCAGCTCGCCGAAGGACTCGGTTTCGCTTGTGCTCAAGCCTGATGATGGTTCGTCGAGCAGCAGCAGCTTGGGATCGAGGGCCAACGCTCGCGCGAGCTCAAGCAGCCGGGCGATTCCCGTCGGCACCGTGTCGGCCTGCCGCTGCGCATAGCCGCCCAGCCCGACTCTCCTAATGAGACGCTCAGCGACCTGTGAAGGAGTCTCGCCTCCGTGATGCCGCTTGATTTCTGCCGCCACCAAGACGTTCTCCCACACTGACAGCGAGCCGAATGCTTCGAGTCGTTGGAAGGTACGGGCAATGCCAAGCCTGGCCCGCTCATGTGTCGCCCTGGCCGTGATGTCCTGACCATTGAAGCGAACCATGCCGAAGGTAGGTTTCTGCAGCCCGGTGATGACGTTGAACAGGGTCGTCTTCCCCGCGCCGTTCGGGCCGATGAGTCCAGTGATCTCGCCCGACTCGGCGGCGAGCCTGACGTCGCAGACCGCGAGGACACCGCCGAACTGAACCGACACATCTTCCACCGTGATGAGGCTCATGAGTGCACCTCCTCCCGGGCAGCATGCGCACCGGCCGTCGCGGGAGCCGCGCCGACAAACCTGCCAGGGCCGGTTGTATGAGGCACGGTCGACTTGAAACTGCCTGGGCGCCAACGCCCGAGTGCGAACAGCCGGCTGGCCAATCCATTCGGGTCTCGGCCGAGGCCGACCGCCACCACGCCGATGAAGAGGAAGAACAGACCGCCCAACTCCGGCCGGCTGCTGGCCATGATGGGCAGCAGCATGAGCATCATGCCGCCGATCGCCGCGCCGGACACCGATGTCACTCCGGCGACCACTGCGAGCAGCAGTAGTGGCAGGCTGTTGAAGAGCTGGAAGTCCGTCGCCGCAACGGTTTGCCGGAAACCGCCGAAGAGTCCACCCGCCAGACCTGCGATCCCGGCCGAGAGGGCGAAGAGCCGCACCCGGGTCCACCGCAGATTCAAGCCGAGCGTCGCACAACCCGCGGGCGAATCCCGCATGGCCAGCAGGATCCGGCCATAGCGGCTACGCCGCAACGCGAGCACAGCCAGCCCAACGAGCACGAACGCGATTGCGCCAACCACGAGGTAGGCGTGTTCGCTGTTCAGCTTCAGGCCGGGCAGCTCCAGCCTCGGCACAGATAGGCTGCCGTTGAAGCCAAAAGCGAAGCCGGCTTGGAAGACGAGTTTGTCCATCAGCAGGCCGAAGGCCAAAGTGGACAGTGCGAGGTACAAGCCCTGTAGGCGAAGCGCTGGAAGGGCGACGAGCACACCTACCAAGGCGGAGGCGCCGGCGGCGGCAAGCAACGCAAGTGGGGAGGCACTTTCCAGCCGGGCAACGGTTATCGCCCCGATGCCGACGAAGGTGAGCTGCGTCAGCGATACATAACCGCCATAACCGGTCAGCGGTACCAAGGAAAGCATCACGATGCCGTAAATGAACCCCAACCCCAGACGGTCGGTCCACGTTGCCCCGATGGCAAAGGGCACCACTGCGGCGACTCCCACCAACACGACACCGGCAACCAAGGCGCGCCACATAGTCGGAACAGGTACCCCCGAAAAGCCTTTGATTTGCCCAATGCGCAGCTGAGCCTGCGGTGCTAGCAGAAGCGCGGCAAATAGCAGAAGAGCCGGGATCGCGGCTCGGAACCCGCTCAGCCACTCCTGCTGAGGCAAATAGCCAACCGCGTAGGACTGCGCGAGACCGAGCAGCAGTGCGCCCACGAACGTCCACGGGAGACTCTTCAGCCGCCCTACTACCGCGGCCGCGTAGGCACTGATGACCAGCAGCGTCAGGTCGAAGTAGCTCAGCCCGACCACTGCGGTGAGCAGGATCCCCGCGAGAGCGGCCAGAGCGGATCCGATCGCCCAGCTCAGGGAGGAGAGCAGGGAAGTCCGAGCGCCATAGAGGCGCAGCAGATCGCGGTTGTCGACTGACGCACGCATCGCAATACCCACGCGCGTAAGGGTCAGTAACGCGTAAAGCGCGCCGGCAACCACAATCGCGGCGACGATCGTGATGAGGTCGTGGAAAGTCACGAAGGTGTCGCCGATTTTGAAGCCGTTCTGGCCGAAAAACGGCTCGACTCGCCGGGCGGTTGCGGGCCAGATCGCTTGCGCCACACCGATCAGCATCACCAGCAGACCGACGGTGACCACGAGTGTGGTGCTGACCGGGGCATCGGAAAGATGGCGCATCATGACGCGCTCAGCGAGCGCACCGAGCAATGGCGCCGCCACACCAACGACCAGGAGCACCGCGAGCCAGGCAGGGAGGCCGACCTGGACGTTGAGCTCCCAATAGAGGAAGGTCATCACCATCGCGACCGCGCCGTGCGCGACGTTGAACACGCGCGACGTGCTGTAGGTGAGCACGAGACCGCTTGCCGCAACGGCGTACCCGGCCCCGGTGACGAGGCCGAGGACGGTGTAGGCGAGGAGCTCTGTCATGCCCCTACACCCGTGTTGACGAGCTCACCGCACCGGAAGCCGGAGGAGGGGGACTCGCGGACCCACTTGCCGCCCGTGAGCCGAATGAACATCCAGCATTTCGCGGTACGTTTGCCGCCCACGTCCTGCGGGGAGAACATGCCGTTGCCCGTGTAGTCATGCACGCCCCTGATCGCCTCAAGGAGTGCTTTGCGGGTCAGGTTGGGCCCCACCTTGGCAGCCAGTTCGATGAAGAGCTTGGCCGCACCCCACGCGAAGAAGCCGAAGTAGTCGGGGATCGCGCCGGGAGCGACCCGGGCCAGCCAGGTGCGGTAGAGCTGCATCTCCCTATTGCCGCTGCCCTCTTCGAGCAGGGCAGTGTTGGTGAAGACCGAGATGCCCTCGGCCGCGGCTCCCGCTTGCTGAACGAACTTGGCGTCGTAGGCGACAGGGTCCATAACAAATGCATCGGGTTTGAAGCCCTGTTGTTTCATCGCCTGCAAAAGTCGTGCCGCATGCTGGCCCGATCCGAGCCACTGGACGTAGCGAACACCCCTGTCCTTCATCTGCACCACATAGGGGGCATAGTTGAAGTCGGCAATGTCGATGGCCTGTTCGTAGATGAAGGTGAAGCCGCGTGAGGTGAACGCCTTGGCGAAGCTCTGCTCGTTCTGCTTGGTCACCTCGGCGTTGAGGTAGAGGAATGCGGCCTTCGAAGCGGCATCCGGGTATTTCGACTTGAAGTAGTCGGCGACGGCA
>DPJL01000015.1 GCA_003543035.1 Micromonosporaceae bacterium
GTTGCGCCGCAACGCATTCCGGCTGGGATGGAGGCGCAGACCGCGCTCTACCGCAGCCTGCTGGCGGGCAAGCGAATGCTTGTAGTGCTGGATAACGCGCGTGACGCCGAACAGGTCCGGCCCCTGCTGCCCGGCAGCCGGACCTGTTTGGTGGTGCTGACCAGCCGTAACCGGCTGGCCAGTCTTGTGGCCACAAGCGGTGCCCGGTCGCTGATGCTCGATGTGCTCACCGATGCGGAAGCACTGCACCTGCTCGAGACGCGTCTGGGTGCAGACCGCTCGGCGGCTGAACCCCAAGCGGTACAAGAGATTATCGCTCGTTGTGTCCGGTTGCCGCTGGCTCTGGCCATCGTCGCCGCGCGGGCCACCACGCATCCCGAGCTATCGCTGACCGCGCTGGCCGCCGAGCTGACCGGGGCACGCAATCGGCTGGACGCCTTCGGCAGCGACGATGACCCGCTCACCGATCTGCGAGCCGTCTTCTCCGGGTCCTACCGCCAGCTCAGTCCAGCCGCCGCAAGGCTTTTCCGGCTGCTGGGTCTGCATCCCGGCCCGGACATCAGCAAAACCGCCGCGGCCAGTCTGGCCGGTCTTCCACTTGATCAGGTCAAGCTGCTCCTGCGCGAGCTGACCCGTGCTCAACTGATTACCGAACCCACTCCCACCCGATACACCTTCCACGACCTGCTCCGCGCCTATGCCGGCGAACAGGTCCAGGCGCACGAAACCGAAGCTGATCGGTATCAGGCCGTCCACCGGGCGCTCGACCACTACCTGCACACCGCCTACACCGCCGACCGGCTGCTGGATCCGGATCGGAGCCCGATCACCTTCGCCGCGCCGCTACCGGGCGTCGCCATCGAACGCCTGGGCGGGCCCGACCAGGCGATGGTGTGGCTGGTCACCGAGCACCATGTCCTGCTTGCGGCGATCAACCAGGCGGCCGGTGCCCGGCTTGATGGGCATGTTTGGAGATTGGCCTGGTCGTTGTCCACATTCCTTGACTGGCAAGGATATTGGCGCGAGCTGGCAGCGAGTCAGCACCTCGCGGTCGCGGCCACGGAGCGGCTGGAAGACCTTGCGGCGCAAGCATTTGCCTATCGGGGTCTCGCCCGGGCGCATGCCAGGCTGGGTGACCATGACGAGGCAGGCAAACATCTCCGGCACGCCCTCGACCTGCACGGGCAGGCCGGCGATCACATCAGCCAGGCCAACACCCACATGGCACTGGGCTGGGTGATGCACCAGCAGGGCGACAGTGCCGCGACTCTCGAGCACAATATGCAGGCACTCACGCTGTTTCAGGCCAATGCCCACGAGGCTGGGAAGGCGGCCGCTCTCAACGGGATCGGCTTCGCGCACGCCGAGCTCGGCAACCATCGGGAGGCTCTGAGCTACTGCGAGCAAGCCCTTGCCCAGTTCCAAGAACTTGGCTCGCGCAGTGGCGAGGCCGACACCCTGGAGAGCATCGGCCGTGCCCATCACCATCTCGGCCAGCACGATCAAGCCGTCACCAGCTATCAGAGCGCCATCGGGCTATACCGGGATCTTGGCCATCGCGGATACGAGGCCGAAACGCTCTCCCGCCTAGGCGACACCTACCAAGCCGCCGGGAGCCACGACGATGCCCGTACCGCCTGGCAGCAGGCGCTGTCCATGCTGACCAAACTCGATCACGCCGAGGCCGGCCCGGTCCGCGCGAAACTCGAGCAGGCGATCAATCCGACTTTGGCAGGGCGGTAAGGGTGAGCATTAGCCAGCCGGCGGCAAGCGCGACGGCACCAAAGGCAAAGGCCGGATAGTCGATCGGCGGGGCGCCGATCACTAGCCCCTGCACCCAGCTGGCAGCGGCGATGGCGCCGGTCGCCACGACCGCACCAACGAGTGCAGCGAGCACCAGGCGGAACACGGATGACCTGTGCGGCGTCAGAGCCGAACCAACAGGCGCGGGAACAGCGGAGACCGGATGGGGCACAAGGAATTTACCTCGGCCACTCACCGCGGTGAACGCCAGGAAGACGAGGTCGATCATCACCGCTCCGGCGAGCAACAGGAAGGGCGGGTAGGAGGGCGGGAAACCGCTGCCCACCAACAGAATCCACGCGAGCATCCGGTAGGCGAGATAGCCTGCTGCGATCGCCGAGGCCGTCCAGCGCGCGCCTACGAAGAGCCGCGCGGCGACCAGGGTCAGCAGGGCGGCACCGGCCATCCAGGCCGGGTAGACCCAGTCACCGACCGGCAGGGCGAAGCCTCTGACTGCGACTTCGTCTACGGAGCGGCCGATCTGGCCCGCGGCGAATTCGAGCAGACTCCGCTCGGCCGTTGGGGTGCCAGACTGCCACGCTTCCAGCGACAGCTGTCCATACTCCTGGTGCTGACTGGGGAAGAGCACGTTCTCCAGGAAGAAGCCCCACAGGACCGCGCTGACGATCGTGCGCGTGCGCCCCGGCGGAGTCGAAATCCAATAGCCTCTGGCGCAACCGAGCAGCATGAAGGCGGTACCCAGATATAGCAGGGCATGACTCGCGCTCCAGGCCGTAATGTCCAGCCCGTTGATCTCGTGATTGAGGATGTCGATCGGAATGGCGATCAGGAACATCCCAGTGCCGAAAACCATCAGCCGCTTGGCAAGCTTGTCCACGCCGACGCTGAACCGGGCCTGATAGATAACCATGGCCACGACCATCACGGTGCCAATGGTGTTGAGGATGTGCGGCGGCGCCGCGGTGTCGCGCAGCCACATGAAGTGCCACGACATGTCCCACGTCGACCCGAGCATCTTCAGGACAAAAGCCACCAGCCAAAGCCGATAGATGGCCGTCACTACGATCGGCGTCTGCTCCGGGCGGGGCCCGGAAAGGGCGAGGTCAACCCACCCGGTGGTGGTGCGCGGAAGCGTCTGCGTGGTCACGGGTCGCATTCTGCCCTGCCAGGTGGGGGAAAGTTAACCCTGAAAATTCCCTTAGGGCATCTGCGTGAGAAGGTGAGCACGTGCGCATACGCCTCACCGCAGCCTTCGGCATGGCCGCAGCCCTGCTCTGCCTGACCGCTTGCCGGTCCTCGCCAGACGTGGCGGCCTATGTCGGTGACACCAAAATCTCCGAGCAGCGGGTGACTGAGCTGCTCGATGGCTACAACAAGGCGGTGCCGGAGACCGACCGGATCTCCCGCCCGGTGGTGGTGCAGTTTCTGGTGCATGACGAGTTGTGCCAGCAGCTGAGCAAGGCGAAGGGTTTCACCGTTTCGGCGCCGGCGCTGCCCAATGAGGCACCGGAATTCGCCGTGATAGCCACCAGAGCTGACGCCTGTATGAAGGCATTGCCGGCACCGGCCCAGAAACCGACCGACGAGGACTATCGCGCGCTATATGACCGTGCGATCGCTGCTGAGCTGATCCCGGCCGGGACACCTTTCGAGCAGGTCAAGCAGCAGTGGCGCACCGATCAGGATCTCAACGCCCTGCTCGGCCGGGAGAAGGCCCTCAACGAGTCGGCCAACGTGACGGTGAACCCGCGCTATGGCCAGATGACGGTCGTCGGGTTCAATCCCGCTGTGGCCGCGCGGCTCGGTGGCGGCACCGCGACCGATGTCGTAGTGGACCGGCCGTTGCCGGCGCCCACCGGCCAGCCTCAACAGTGAACAGGCGCATAGTCCTACTGGTCACCTCACCTCGGCTGCCTGCCGGGTTGCTGACGGCTGACGCCTGGGATCTGGTGCGTGCTCATCCGGTGCTCGCCGAGGCGGAAACCGAACTGACGACGGCATTGCGGGCTTCAGGTGCCACTGTCGAAATCGTGCAACCCTCGGCCGACCTGTTGCTGGAGCGGGCCCAGCCGGTTGCGGTGTGGCTGGCCGGTCCTGGCGGCGACGAGTTCCTCGCTCGCGAAATCGGGATGCGGCTCGCCCGCGAGCCCGGCCTGGCCGAGCTGGAGCTGATGTACGGCTCATGGGACCCGCCCGGAGCGAGGCTGTTGGATGCCGTAGCGGTCACCGATCGGCTGCGAGCCGAAGACCCGTGGAAGCGGGAACAAACGCATCGAACTCTGGCGAAGTACCTGCTCGAAGAGGCCTATGAAGCCCACGATGCGATTCTCGCGGAGGATCACGCCGAGCTGCGTAGCGAGATGGGCGACGTCCTATTGCAGGTGTTGCTGCACGCCCGGCTGGCTGAGGAGCTGCCCGAGGGGGAGAGCTGGAACATCGATGATGTGGCCGGCGACTTCGTGGAGAAGATGGTGCGCCGCAATCCTCATGTCTTCAGCGATACCGACGTGAAGGACGCCGCCGAGGTGGTCGAGAACTGGGAACGCATCAAGCAAGCCGAGAAAGGCGACACGTCCTTTGTGGACGGACTCACCTGGTCGCTGCCGTCGCTGCTGCTGGCCGGGAAGATCCTCGAAAAGGCCCGCCGCGCGGGTGCGGCTGAGCCGGTGGCCGATGACACCCTCGGGGCAAGACTCCTCGCGCTCGTGGCGTCCTCAGACGAGGATCCAGAAACTTCACTGAGACTGGCACTGCGCCGTTACGCCGACACGTTGTAGTTTGGCTTGATGCCGCAACAGTTTGTGCCGCTCGCCGAGCGCATCGCCGAGGCCCTGCTCGAGTCCAGCCCGGCTACCGCGTCGTTCGCCGGTGATCACCGATTCGACGCCGAGCTGCCGGACTTTTCGCCCGACGGTGTCATAGCCCGCACCTCGATGCTGCGCGACGCGGCCGATGTACTGTCGCAAGTGGACGTCGAGGCGTTGCCGCCGGCCGAGGCGACGGATCACGCCATTCTCAGTACGATGGTCGATCGCCAGCTCTTCGAGCTCACCGATCTGCGTCAGCACGAGTGGAATCCGTTGCAGCACAACCCTGGTGCGCTGTTGCACGCACTGATGGCCCGGCCTTTCGCACCGGTGGCACAGCGACTGGATTCGCTGGCCGGGCGCCTTGAGAAGATTCCGGATTCCTTGGCTGTGGCCCGCACTGTGCTACGAGACTGTCCCCGCATCCACCTGGAAACCGCGGCGGGCCAGTTTGCCGGGTCGGCAGCGCTGGTGCGCGACGAGATCCCGGCGCTGCTGGCCGAGGCACCCGAGCTGGCGGGTCTGGTGAATCCGGTCGCTGTCAAGGCGGCGGAGGCGTTGCAGGAGTTCGGGGCGTGGTGCGCGGCGCGGGCGAGTGAGGGCGACGGGCGTGATCCCCGGCTGGGCCGACGACTTTGGGACGCTCGGCTCTGGTACACCCTGGATACTGAACTCTCCGCTGCAGAGGTGCTCAAACGAGCATGGGACAACCTCGAGCGGGTGTCGGAGGAGCTGCGTGACGCCTTGGGCGTGACCGATCCAGCCGGGGTCCGAGAGGCGTTGGATCGGCTAGCCGAAGAGCACCCGGACAACGAGTCGATTTTACGGCTGGCGCAGGAGAGCATGGCCGACACGACGCAGTTCGTGCGGGAGCACGATCTGCTGACCCTTATCGATGATCCGCTGGTGATCCAGGAGATGCCGGAGTTCGCACGTGGTGTCGCGGTGGCCTACTGCGATCCGCCGGGTGAGTTGGAAACCGCTCGGACGCCCACTTTTTATTGCATCGCACCGACTCCGGCCGACTGGCCCGCCGAACGGGTGAAGTCGTTCTACCGTGAATACAACAACCACATGGTGCGCAATCTCACTGTTCACGAGGCGATGCCTGGGCATTTCCTACAACTCGCGCATTCCAGGAGGTACCGGGGAAGCAGCCGAGCGCGTGCGCTGGGTTTCTCCGGTCCGTTCGTCGAGGGCTGGGCGGTCTACGCCGAGGAACTCATGGTGGACCACGGTTTCGGTGGCGTGCCGGTGCGGGCCCAGCAGCTCAAGATGCAGCTCCGGATGACCATCAACGCGCTGCTGGATCAGCTCGTGCACTGCGAGGGACTGTCCGAGGCGGACGGTATGGAGCTGATGCAGAGCCGTGGCTTCCAGGAGGAGGGTGAGGCGGCCGGAAAGTGGCGCCGCGCCTTGCTTTCCTCCACTCAGCTCTCGACCTACTTCGTGGGATATTCCGAGGTCAGCGCGATTGCCAAGGCCCGCCCGGAGGGTGTTTCACTGCGCGACTGGCACGACGCGATGCTCGCGCAGGGGTCGCCCTCCCCACGCCACCTGCGGGCACTGCTTTCAATGTAAGTTGACCGCATGTGAGAGGCTGTCGCGTATGCGCGCCGCTTCCCTCATCGCCGCGCTGTGCCTGGTTGTGCTGGGCGCAGCGGGGTGCGAGGCGATCAACGACGCTACCGCCCCGATCGATCGCAGCAAGCTGATCGAGGACATGACCCAGCAGCTGGACGAGGGCCGGGAAGTGCTGCACCAGGCCGAATACCAGCTCGCCGGCGGTTATCGCGGCAGCGTCGCACAGCAGGTCATGCCCGCCCGGACGGTCTACGGCTACCCGGGCGGGATGCTGATCGTCAACGGCACCGAGCAGACGCTGTGCGACACCAATGCGCGGCCGGCCAAGTGTCAGCTGCGCAACATCGCCGCGGCCAGCGCCGGGTTGCCCACGAGCTACACCGAGCCCACCAAGCACGGTCTGATAACCGGCCCGGTGGTGGCCGACCTGCTCCGGGTCGCCTCGCTGCAGCCCGCCGCGGTGGTGAAACCGCACGACAGCACCATTGCCGGGCAACAGGCCAGCTGTCTGGACATCTCGGGCCTGGTCGACGCTCCGTCCGCCCTTTTCACGGTCTGCGTGACCGCGGAAGGGGTGCTGGCCAGCTTCAGTGGAGTGGTCGACGGCTTGAATGTGGATCAAGCGCTGATCCAGGTCAACCGGCGAGTGGGCGATGAGGCCTTCGCCCTTCCGGTGGGCGCCGTTGTAGCGGACCTCCGTCAGCGTGCAAGCCCGGCCTCGATAGGCTGAACCCGTATGCCGCAAGGTCGCGGCCATGTCTGGACGAAGCACGAAGGAGCGACACGTGGCCACCATTTTCGTAGTCAAAGCACGCGAGATCCTTGACTCTCGGGGCAATCCGACCGTTGAGGTGGAGATCGGGCTCGACGACGAGACCGTCGAGCGGGCCGCTGTCCCGTCGGGAGCCTCGACCGGAGCCTTTGAGGCGCACGAGCTGCGCGACGGTGACAAGGGCCGCTACCTGGGCAAGGGTGTGCAGAAGGCGGTCACCAACATCGAGGACGAGATCGCCGAGAAGATCGTCGGTTTCGAGGCGAGCGAGCAGCGCTTCATCGACCAGACCATGCTCGACCTCGATGGCACCCCCACCAAGTCCAAGCTGGGCGCCAACACCATCCTCGGGGTTTCGCTCGCGGTGGCGAAGGCCGCAGCCAAGAGCGCGCAACTGCCGCTCTACCGTTATCTTGGCGGGCCGAATGCACACCTGCTGCCGGTGCCGATGCTGAACATCCTCAACGGTGGTGCGCACGCCGATTCCAATGTGGACATTCAAGAGTTCATGATTGCCCCGATCGGCGCGCCTACCTACAGCGACGCGCTCCGTTCCGGGGTCGAGGTCTACCACGCGCTCAAGGCGGTGCTGAAGAAGAAGGGCTACGCCACCGGCCTCGGTGACGAGGGTGGGTTCGCGCCCAACCTGCCGGCCAACGCCGCCGCCCTGGATCTCATCGCCGAAGCGGTGCAGGCGGCCGGGTACCAGTTGGGCAAGGACATCGTGCTCGCCCTGGACGTCGCCGCCACCGAGTTCTACAAGGACGGGTCCTACGTTTTCGAGGGCGCGCCGAAGTCGACCGACGAGATGATCGCCTACTACGCCAAGCTCGCCGACTCCTACCCGATCGTGTCGATCGAAGACCCGCTGGCCGAGGATGACTGGGCCGGCTGGAGCTCGATGACCACCCAGCTCGGGCAGAAGCTGCAGATCGTGGGCGATGACCTCTTTGTCACCAACCCGACCCGCGTGCAGCGGGGCATCACCGAGGGCGCGGCAAACGCCGTGCTGGTCAAGGTGAACCAGATCGGCTCGCTCACCGAGACCCTGGACGCGGTGGAGTTGGCTCACCGCAACGGTTTCCGGTGCATGATGAGCCACCGTTCGGGCGAGACCGAGGACACCACCATCGCCGATCTGGCCGTGGCCACCGGCTGTGGGCAGATCAAGACCGGTGCGCCGGCGCGTTCCGAGCGGGTCGCCAAGTACAACCAGCTGTTGCGCATCGAAGAAGAGCTCGCTGACGCGGCTCGTTACGCGGGCGCCGGAGCGTTCCCGCGTTATCGTCAAAGCTAAGTCAGGATCAACGAGGGGAGAGGGCTATGCAGCAACGGCGTCAGCCGGGCGGGCAAGGCCCTCTTTCCAGTTCCAAGACCCGCGGCACCGTCCGCGTCAGCCGATCCGGGGCTCGTCCCGCGTCGGCGCGACGACCGGCCGCGCAAGGTGCCGCTAAACGGCTGCGAGCGCCAGGTCAGGGCGGTCTGTCCGGCCGGGCCATCGCCCTTCTGCTCATCCTCGCCGCACTCGCGCTGGGCTATGCGTACCCGGTGCGTATCTATCTGACCCAGGTCGCCGAGATCGATGCCATGACCAAGGCGCAGACCTCGCAGCGGCGCCACATCGAGGCTCTCGAAGAGGAGGCGGCGAAGTGGGGCGACGAGGAATATGTGCGCATCCAGGTGCGTAAACGGCTGTATTGGGTGCAGCGCGGCGAGATCCCGCTGATCCCCATCTGGGGCGACACCGTGGACACCGGCAAGCCGCCCGCCAAACCTGCTCCCACCACGTGGTATGAGACACTTCTGTCCAGTGTGGACGCTGCCAATGGATAGGGCCAAGGTTCCCCCGCCCGTGCACGAGGAGCCGTCCGAGCAGGACGTTGCGGCGGTCAGCGAACAGTTGGGCCGGCCGATCCGCGGCACCCGGGCGATCGCGCACCGCTGTCCGTGTGGACGTCCCGATGTGGTGGAGACTGTGCCGCGCCTGGCCGACGGCACGCCCTTTCCCACGCTGTACTACCTGACCTGCCCGCGAGCGACCGCTGAGTGCAGCCGTCTTGAGTCGGCGGGGCTGATGAAGGAGATGGCGCAGCGCCTTCGGGATGATCCTGAGCTGCTTATCCGGTACCAGGAAGCGCATGATCTTTATTTGGCAAGACGCGAGAGCATCGGTCACGTGCCCGAGATCGCGGGAATCTCCGCCGGCGGGATGCCTGATCGCGTCAAGTGCCTGCATGTCCTGTTAGGACACTCGCTCGGCGCGGACGAAGGCGTCAACCCGCTTGGAGACGAGCTTGTCGAGCTGATCGATCCGTGGTGGAGTGCGGGGCCCTGTGTCTGATCTCGTCATCCGCAAGGCTCGCACCACCGACGTGCGGGGGATCCGTCAGCTCATCGACGACTACAGCGGTGAGCGGCGGTTGTTGAGCAAGGCGACGGTCGCGATCTACGAGGACATCCAGGAGTTCCGGGTGGCCGTCCACGAGGACGGGCAAATCGCCGGATGCGGTGCGCTGCATGTGCTTTGGGAGGACCTGGCGGAAATCCGCACTGTCGCCGTGGACCGGAAGTTTCTGGGCCGCAAGGTGGGTCACCAGATCGTCTCGACTCTGCTCGATGACGCTCGCGAGCTCGGGGTGCGGCGGGTGTTCGTGCTGACCTTTGAATCGGGCTTCTTCGGCTCCTTCGGTTTCAAGGAGATCGACGGTGCTCCGGTGCCGCATGCCGTCTACGAGCAGCTGCTCCGCTCCTACGACGAGGGTGTCGCGGAGTTCCTCGGATTGGAGCGTGTCAAGCCGAACACTCTTGGTAACACTCGGATGTTGTTGCAGCTCTAATCCACCTATTCAACTCTGTACAACAATCAAACGGTCTGGAAGTCTCCTCGTTGGAGTGCACAACTTCAATACCCTCAGGGGAGGACGGACCCAATGACGCGTCGTCGTCGTCAGGTCCTGGCAGGGGTTATCAGCGGTGCTGTCGTTATCGCGGCCGCCGCTGTGGCCATCTCTATGTCCGGGACCGCACAACCCCCAGCCGCCAAAGGCGGTGGCGAGATGCCCTCGGCACTCTCGCAGCACTTGGAGAAACTGCGCCGGGCACAGCCCGGCAATTCAGGCATGGCACTTGAAGGCCCTGGTTCGGCGCAGGACGCGGCCATGGCCGCACTTGCTTATCCCGGTGACACCCTCACGGTGGCACAGATGGATCGGGCCAAGTCGGCCGCCACTCAGGCCTTCAGCCGCCCGTTCCAAAGCGGCAAGGGCAAGAAGGGCACCTGGGTCAACGTGGGTCCCAGCGAAGCCGTTTACCCGTTCGAAGAGCTACGTAACGTCGGCAACTATGTGCCCAACGAGTACATAGCCAGCGGCCGGACGACCGGCATCGTGATCAGTAAATTCTGTATCTCGGTGCTCTGCCCGGCGTGGATCAGCGCCTCCGGCGGTGGCGTGTGGCGCACGTGGAACATCCGCAGAAGCGAGCCGAAGTGGGACTACCTCGGCGGTCCGCTGGGGATCAATGCGGCCGGAGCGCTGAGCGTCGACCCCAACGATCCGACCGGGCTGACCATCTACGTCGGCACCGGTGAGGCAAATGTCTGCGGCTCCGGTTGCGTTGCCGGCGTTGGTCTTTACAAGTCCACCAACGGCGGCATCAGCTGGACCGGGCCCATCGGCAAGGCCGAGCTGGGCGGCAAGGGCATCGGTGAGATTGTCGTCAAGAAGGGCGACAAGAACACCATTTATGTGGGTACCACATCAGCGCTCGCCGGTCTGTCAAGCGTCTGCTGCAGCGGTATCACCCGGCCCATCCCGGATGCGCAGAAGTGGGGCCTTTACAAGTCCACCAACGGTGGTGCCACGTGGTCGTTCATCCACAATGGAACAGCCAACCCCGCTGACTGCACCGGATCCCCCGCCGAGTTCGCGAACACCGCCGCCTGCTCGCCCCGTGGTGTGCGGCACGTCGAGCTCGACCCGGTGAACGCCAACATCGTCTACGCATCGTCCTACGCCCGTGGCGTATGGCGTTCACTGGACAGTGGCGCCACCTGGGCGCAGATCAAGCCGTCGCTGAACGCGGCGGTCATCACCACCCGGGCGGCATTCGATGTGACACTGCTGCCCAATGGCAAGACCCGGATGTACGTGCATGAGGGCAACGCCGGCAACCCGTATTCGCGGCTGTTCCGTAGCGACGACGTCGCCGCCGGAGCCCCTGCGTTCACGGATCTGACCAGTGCCAACCCGGCCGACCCGGGCTTCGCCACGTACAACCTGTGCCAAGGGCAGTGCTGGTACGACGTGTTCGTCACCAGCCCGGAGGGTCACCCCGACATCGTCTACACCGGGGGCTCCTACGCCTACAGTGAGTCGATTGCCAACAAGCGGGCCGTGATCCTGTCCACCGACGCCGGAGTTTCCGGCACGGACATGACCTTCGACGGGACCGATTCGGTCCACCCGAACGGTTTGCACCCGGATCAGCACGACCTCGTGACCAACCCGGGTAACCCGTTGCAGTTCTTCGAGACCAACGACGGCGGCATCATGCGCTCGAGTGGCACCTTGGTCGACCGTTCGGCCTGGTGTGACGAGCCGTGGCGGGGCCTGACCGTGCCCGCCCAGCTGGCGCGGTGCAAGCAGATGCTGTCGGCCATTCCGTCCAAGTTGGACAGTGTGAACAAGGGTCTCAACACGCTCCAGTTCATGAGCCTGTCGGTGAGCCCGCACAACTCCAAGCTGCTCCAGGGCGGCACCCAGGACAACGGCACCTGGGAGAACAACAACGGCAACACCACCAGGTGGAAGAACACGATGATCGGTGACGGCGGCCAGTCCGGCTTCGACGTCGGCAACCCGAACGTCCGCTTCCACAACTTCTTCGACGTGAGCCCCGAGGTCAGCTACAACAAGGGTGCCCTCGACAGCTGGATCTGGACCGCGGACCCGCTCTTCGGGATTCCGGGCAACCAGTTCTACGCTCCAGTGATCAACGACCCGGTGGTCTCCGGGACGATGTTCGCCGGGACAGGGCGCACGGTGCACCGCACCAAGACCAATGGCATCGGTAACCGCACGCTCGAAGAGGCCAACCGGATCTGCAACAGCTGGACCGGCACCTACGAGGCTGCGTGTGGTGACTGGGTCGAGCTCGGCCCGAACAGGCTCACCACCGCGTTCTGGGGCACTCGCACCGGCGGCGCTGTCGCCGCTGTCGAGCGCACCAAGGCCGACACCTCGACGGCCTGGGCCGCCACCACCACGGGTCGGCTCTTCATCACGAAGAACGTCGACGCGAACGACCACACGTCGGTCGCATGGACCAGGCTCGACGACGATTCTGCTGCCGCACCGAACCGGTTCATTAGCAGCATCTACATCGATCCGGCCAACGGGAACCGGGCCTGGGTCTCCTACAGTGGATTCAATGTGGTCACACCGAGCACGCCGGGCCACATGTTCCAGGTGACCTACGACCCCGGTACGGGCACATCGACCTGGGTCGACGTCTCGTACGACTTCGGTGACCTGCCGGCCACCGACCTCGTCCGCGACGACGTGACCGGCGACCTCTACGCGGGGACGGACTACGGCGTGCTTCGGCTCGCCGCTGGGACGACCACGTGGACCGAGGCCGCCACCGGAATGCCCAACGTCGAGATCGCCGGTCTCACCATCGTGCCGGGCGAGCGGGTCCTCTACGCCGCTTCGCACGGTCTCGGTGCCTGGCGATTGAATTTCAAAGATTAAATGAACAGCAGAAACATCGTGCGGGGCCGCTTGCGCGGCTCCGCACGTTCCTTAGGCGCGATCTTCGTGCTGCTCGTCTTCGTGCCACCCTTGCTGCTGCTCGTTTCCGGCTCGCTGCATCAACCCGGCCTGCCACCGGCGCCCAAGCCCGATCTGGTGCCCGATCCGGTCTCCACGCTCGGCTACGAGCTCGCCTTCGAGTGGGGCGGGCTGCTGCGGGCAAGCCTCAATTCAGTGCTCGTGGCGGTGATCGCGGTCCCGTTGAGTGTGCTGATCGCGTCGGCGGCGGGCTTTGCGCTTACTCAGCTGTCTCGCCGTGCGGCGCGAGGGGTGATGGCTGCTTCGATTGTGGCGCTTATGGTTCCGGCCACCGCTTTGCTGGTACCCAAATTCGCGGTTTTCAAGGTCTTGGGGTTGACCGACACCTTGGTGCCGTTGGTGGCACCCGCGTTGGTCGGCACCTCGCCGCTATACCCGTTGGCTTTTTATCTCGCGTTCCGGGCACTGCCACGCGATCTTTACGATGCCTGCCGGATCGAGGATCTGTCGCCCTGGCGGATCTGGTGGCGGGTCGCGATGCCGCAAGTGCGGCCGGTGACCTCGGCGATCACCGCCCTGACCTTCGTGCTCACCTGGTCGAACTTCCTTGATCCGCTGGTCTATGTCTACGATCGTGATCTCTTCACCCTGCCCCTTGCCCTTCGATCCCTGGCCACCCTCGATCCCACCAACTTTCCGGTGTTTCTGGCCGGTGCCGTCCTGGCGACCGCGCCGGCGCTGGTTATCTATGGACTTGCTCAGCGGAGGTTCCTGCGTTGAAGAAGCTGCTCGCCACGGCTCTAATACTCCTGCTAAGCGCCTGCACCTCGGTGGCGGATAGTCAGGCGGCCGTGCAACTGCTGGTCTTCGGCAGCCCTGATGAGCTCGCGGCGTATAGGGCGTTGGCTTCCGCATACCCCGGTGGGCAGGTGCAGCTGATCGAGACGCCGGAACGCAAGGACCTGATCACCAGGCTGTCGACCTCGATCGCGGGTGGCTCGCCGCCGGATGTTTTCCTGATGAACTATCGCTTCTACGGCCAGTTCGCGGCCAAGAACGCCATCGAGCCGGTCGACTCGCGGCTGGCCGCTGCGACCGTCATCAAGGCGGGCGACTTCTATCCGATCGCGATGAACGCCTTCAAGTGGCAGGGCAAGCAGTTGTGTATGCCGCAGAACGTTTCCAGCCTCGTCGTCTACTACAACCGGGATCTGTTCAAGAAGTTTGGCGTAGCCGAGCCAAAGCCAGGCTGGACCTGGAACGACATGGTGACGACGGCGACGCAGCTGACGCGTGACTCGGCCGGTGTGGTGGTCAAGGGAACCGAGTCCGAAGGCGCGCCGCCCAAGGTGGCCACATACGGCCTGGGCATCGAGCCGTCCATCATCAGGCTCGCTCCCTTCGCCTGGTCCAATGGCGGCCAGATCGTGGACAACGAGCAGAAGCCGACGAAGTTCACTTTGGACGATCCGAACACCCGTGAGGCGTTGAAGAATCTGGTCGATCTGCGCTTGGCCTATGGTGTGGTGCCGACCGACGTCGAGGTGGAGGCGGAGAACGACGAGGCCCGCTTTGCCAACGGCCGCTTGGCAATGCTGCTCTCCTCGCGTCGCTCGACGACCACCTTCCGCAAGATCAAGGATTTCGACTGGGACGTCGCCGGTCTGCCTGTCTACGACAAGCCCGCCGGCATATTGCACTCGGACGCCTACTGCATGACCAAGGGCGGCAAGAACAAGGATGCCACCTGGCGGTTCGTGGAGTTCGCGATGAGCCCCGAAGGGCAGCGCATCATCGCCGCGACGGGCCGGACCGTTCCCTCCAATATGGACGTTTCACAGTCACCCGCGTTCCTTGACGGCAAGACGCCGAAGAACGCTCAGGTGTTCCTGGACGCCATCCCGGCGATTCGCCGGCTGCCCACCATCTCCACCTGGCCCGAGATCGAGGACATCAGCGCGGGCATTCTCGAGAACGCGCTGCATCGCGGCGACAAACTCGATGACGTGATCGCGGAGCTCGACAAGCAAACCAAAGCCATCTTCGCCCGCGGCGAGGCCCCGTGACGGTTGGACTCTCGCTTCGCGACGTCCACGCCACCCACGGGGTGAACGGGGTCGACCTTGTTGTGGGCGAAAACGAGCTGCTCGCGGTGCTCGGGCCGTCCGGAGCGGGGAAGACCACGCTGCTCCGAGCGGTAGCCGGGCTGGAGCGGGTCACCAAGGGCGAGATCCACATCGCCGGCCGGGAGGTCACCTACCTTCGGCCGGGTCTGCGCAACGTGTCCATGGTCTTTCAGTCCTATGCGTTGTTTCCGCATCTCACCGTGGCCGAGAACATCGCCTTCGGGCTGATCGTCAAGGACGTGCCGAGGGCCGAAGTGAAGGAGCGGACGAAGAAGGCGGCTGAATCCGTCGGCTGCGCGCATCTGCTCGATCGCCGACCGGCCCAACTTTCGGGTGGGGAAAGGCAGCGGGTCGCGTTGGCGCGAGCGTTGATCCGCGAGCCTGACGTGTTCCTGCTTGACGAGCCAATGTCCAATTTGGACCTGGAACTGCGAGTGGAGACCCGCGCGGAAATCAAGGCGCTGCACCAAAAAGTGGGCGGCACCATGGTTCATGTCACGCACGACCAGACCGAGGCGCTGGTGCTCGGCGATCGGATCGCCGTGATGCGAGACGGACTGATCGAGCAGATCGGGACGCCGGAACAGATCTGGCGCGAGCCCGCCACCACATTCGTGGCGCGCTTTGTCGGCTCCCCGGCAATGAACCTCCTACCCGGCGACGGGCCGATCCGGCCACCGGACATGTTTCCCGAGCCGGGTTGGTTGATCGGGGTCCGTCCCGAGGCGGTAGTGCTTGGCGGGGAAGGGGTTGCTGGGCTTGTGGAGCGGGTGGACGTGGTGGGCGAGGACGCCTACGTCTACGTCCGCGTGGGCGAGCATCTCGTCTGTGCCCGGGTGCCCTCACGAGGTAAGCCTTCGGGGCGGGTGACGGTCTCGGTGAGCGACGTCCACCTCTTCGACGCCGCAACGGGCCGGCGGGTATGAAGCGTTCGCCGTGGTGGATGCTAGCGCCCTACCTGATCGGGCTGATCGGGCTCGTGCTGCTGCCCTTCCTCATCACGCTCGCGATGGCCTTCACCGAGTACGACCTGATCAACCCGCCGGAGTGGACCGGCTGGGAGAATTTACGGCAGCTGCGGGATGACCCCATCTTCCATACGGCACTGGTGAATTCACTGGTATTCGCGGCGATCGCGGTGCCGCTGCGATTGCTCATCGCACTGGGGCTGGCCCTGTTGCTGCATCGGCGATCGCTCGGGGCAGGCTCGGCCCGGACGGCGGCCGCCATGCCGACGGCGGTGCCGGAGATCGCCTACGGCCTGTTGTGGCTATGGCTCTTCAACCCGCTGTACGGGCCGATCAATCAGCTGCTCAATGGGCCGTTCTCGGAGCTGGGAATCCTGCCACCGCAATGGTTCACGGTGCCCAACGACGCCCGGGCCGGGATCATCCTGATGAGCCTGTTCACGATCGGGGAGATGTTCGTGATTCTGCTCGCCGCTCGTCAAGCTCTGCCCCGCGACGCCTATGAGTTGGCCGCTATCGAGGATGCGACCGGTTGGGACATCTTTCGCCGCATCACTTTGCCGCTGATGGCGCCCGTGCTGGGGCTGCTGCTGATCCGTGACACCATCATGAGTTTTCAGCTTTCCTTCACGCCCGCGCTGGTGGTCACGAACGGCGGCCCGCCACCGAATTCGACTCTCTATCTCTCCCTTTTCGTCTACCGCAACGCTTTCGAGTACCTGCGCTACGGCTACGCCGCCGCCGCGACGGTCATCATGCTGCTACTCACCATCGCCGCTGTACTCCTGCAAGCCCGCCTCCTGCGCCGGATCCGGCTAGCGCCCTAACCCCCCTACTGCGCGTTGATCATGAACTTAAGTTCCTGTTCGACGGCGTGTCGCTACTCCCAGCGTC
>DPJL01000006.1 GCA_003543035.1 Micromonosporaceae bacterium
GGGTGACGGGGCTGTTCCAATCGGGGCGGCGGGTCCACAGGCACCCCCCCAGCCGCTGATCTTCGCGGCGGATGATGCCGTAGTGATCACCCATGCCGCTGTCGCGCCGCTCCGCGGCCATGTCGGTGCACCAGGAACGCCCCTCGATCGCCCCGAACTCCTGCGGAAAAGGCAGCCAGCGCTGCGTCTGTTTGTCGGCGAAGATGTGTGCCACCGGATCGGCGTCCGCCTCGGTGAGCTGGCGAACGTCCAGTCTTGGCGTCTGGACTGTCAGCGTGGGAAAGCGGCGAACCGTGACGTAGCCGGTCATGCTTCTCCAATGCAAGAGGGGGAACCCGGCTCAACCTACCCTGACAAACCGACAGCTTGCTGAATGAACGTTTGGGGTTGGCAGAGTGATACAAATCACCACCGTAGACTGGCCGACGTGCGTCTTCTCCTCACCCCACGCTGGTTGCGCCTGGTCGCGCTGACAATCGTCGCTGCGGCCGTCATGGTCATGCTCGGCCGCTGGCAGTGGGGACGCTACGAGTTGCGCCACGAGATCAACGCTCGCATCGACGCCAGCCAGACCGCCGCGCCGGTGGCGCTCACGCCCGGCATCAGCGAGTGGACCCGGGTCACCATGACCGGGCAGTACGACTCCGCGCTCGAGATTCTCGTGCGCAATCGCACGGTCAAAGGCAAAGTGGGCTACGAGATCCTCACTCCCCTGGTGCTGCAGGACGGATCAGCTGTTCTTGTCGACCGCGGCTGGATCCCGCCGCACCCGAGCGGCCCGATCGCGACACCCGAGGTGCCGCCCGCTCCCACTGGCACGGTCACTTTGACCGGCCGGGTTCGGGCGACCGAATCCGATCCCAAGGTGCAGCTGCGCAACGGGCGCTGGGAGGCTCGCCGGATCGGGATCCCGGAGCTCGCCTCGAAGCTGCCCTACAAGGTGGCGTCGGTTTATGTGCTGGCCGATGACGAGGCGACTGATCTGGTACCAGTCCCGTCCCAACGCGAGAACGATTGGCTCAACCTCGGCTACGCCGTCCAATGGTGGCTCTTCGCGGCCGGATCCTTTGTGGCCCTTTACTGGCTGGCCCGCCGCGAACAGCGGACCAGCCTTCAACCCGTGGCCGCGTCAGGCGATGGCGACGTTGCGGAGCAGGAGCGCCTCGGCTAGGCAGACCCGGGCGAATTCGCCCAGGTGCAGGCTCTCGTTTGGCCCGTGTGCCTTGGCATTCGGGTCTTCCACCCCGGTGACGAGGATCGATGCCTCCGGGAACATGTCCTGGAAGGTGGCGATGAAGGGAATCGAGCCGCCGACCCCGATCTCGACCGCTTCGGTGCCGTCCCACGCCTCTTTGAACGCCGCCCGCGCCGCGTCGTAGTACTTGCCGGTCGCGTCGATCACGCAGGCATTTCCGTCGTGCTCGAACTCGAAGCTGACCTTCGCGCCCCACGGCACGTTCTTGGCCAGATGTGCCTTGAGCGCCTCGTAGGCCGACTTCGGGTCGTCGCCGGGCGCGAGGCGCATGCTCAGCTTTGCCTTGGCCTTGGGCACGATGGCGTTCGGAGCTCCGTCGGTGCGCGGTGCGTCGACGCCGAGGATCGAGACGGCCGGCTTGGTCCACATCCGGTCGACGAGCCGCCCTGTACCAATCAGCTCAACGCCATCGAGAATGCCTGCCTCGGCCCGGAACCGGTCCTCGGGATAGTCCAGCGGCGAAGCCTGGGTGCTGACGAGGCCTTCGACGGTTACATCGCCGTTGTCGTCGTGCAGCGAGCCGAGCAGTCGGCTGAGCACCATCAACGCATCCGGCACCGCCCCGCCGTACATTCCACTGTGGACAGCCGAATTGAGCACCTCGACCGTGACGAAGCTGTTGACGATGCCGCGAAGTGATGTGGTCAGCGCCGGCACGCCGACGTCCCAGTTGCCGGAGTCGGCGATGACGATCACGTCGGAGGCCAGCTCGTCGCGATGCTTGGCCAGCAGATCCTCCAGCGACGCGGAGCCGAACTCCTCCTCGCCCTCGATGAACAGCACCACGCCGACCGGCAGGTCGGCCCCGAACGCCCGCAGCGCGGCAATATGAGCCATCACCCCGGCCTTGTCGTCCGCCGCGCCACGGCCGTAGAGGCGGCCGTCGCGCTCGGTCGGCTCGAACGGCTCGGACTCCCACTGGCGCAGATCGCCGATGGGCTGAACGTCGTGGTGGGCATAGAGAAGCACCGTCGGGGCGCCGGGCGGGGCGGGACGTCTGCCGATCACCGCCGGGTGGCCGTCGCCGATCCTGCTGATCTGAACGTCGAGGCCTTCGGCGCGTAGCAGCTCGGCGACCGCCTCGGCGGAGCGCTCAAGCGGGGCGAAGTCGAAGCCGTCGAAGGCGATGCCGGGGATCCGCACCAGCCGTTCCAGATCGGCTCTTACGCCGGGCAGCTCGCGCTCGATCGCAGCACGCAACTCATCAACACTGAGGGTCGTCATGCAGCTGATCCTATGACCACGTCCGCGCACCAGGCCGTGGCATCGGCGGCAAAGTGCAGCTCCTCGTGTTTGCGCCAGGCTCGCAGCTGCTCCTGCATCGCCAAACCGTCCCGCGCCAACGATCTCGCCTCCCTTACCGGCAGCGGTGCATCGACGAAGATCGTCAAGCTCGCCCGGCCCCTGCCTTCGGCCCTCGCGGCCCCGACTCCCTCGACTATCAACACATCCGAAACTGGAACCGTGATCCACTCGTCGGCGAACCCGTGCTCATCCCAGTCGTAGGGCCGGTAGCGGCCGGGCTCACCGGCCGCGATCGGGGCGAGGATCTGCCGTTCTAGGCGCTCCCAATAGGTGAACTGATCGTCCCAGCCGTCGAGCAGATCGTCGGTGTGCACCACCTCGGCCGGCAACGATCCCGATAGCGCATAGGCAAGCGTCGTTTTGCCCGAACCACTGGGACCATCTATGAGTACCAGTCTCGTCTTGCCAAGCCGTGGCTCAGCACTGACGATCCAGTCGGCGAGTGTGCTCAGCTTCATACGAGCGGTGCCCCCGGCGGAACTCGTGCCGGTGCACCTGGCGGTATGAAGGGCAGCCCGGCAGGCGCGTCCTGCTCGATGACTCGCCATAGGGCGTCGGTGTCCACGTGCTCCTCGATGAGATCTCCCAGCCGATCGACCGTGGCCGTGCGCAATGCGGCGAAATCCGTCCCCGGCGCCACTTTGAACCCGCTCCGCCCGGCAACCCCGGCGACCAGTGTGAGGAAGCGGCGCCGGAATTCGTCGGACTCGAACGCACCGTGCCAGTGCGTCCCAAAGATCGCGCCCATCGCGGCACCTTCCGCCTCGCCGCCTTTGAGCTCCACCAACCCGGGTAGGTCATGATCCCGCCGCACGACTTGTCCGTGGTGAATCTCGTAGCCTCTTACGGGAGCGCCGAGCGCCTGTCCTTCGGGACGGGACAAGGTTTTCGTGCGGTGGAAGCCGATCTCGACCGGCAGCAGGCCAAGGCCGTCGACCTCGCCTTTGCCGCTCTCCACCTCGTCGTGGATTCGGCGCGAGAGCATCTGGAACCCGCCGCAGATGCCCAGCAGGGGTTTGCCCGCGCTTGCGTGCTCGGTGATGGCTGCGGCCAAGCCATTGCGGCGCAACCACTCCAGATCGTCCACTGTGGACTTGGTACCAGGCAGAACAATGAGGTCTGCATCGGCAAGCTCGCCCGGCTCCACGGTCAGGCGGACCGCGACGCCAGGCTCGCTCGCCAACGCCTCGGCGTCGGTGGCGTTGGAGATGTGCGGGAGCCGCACGACGGCCACTCTCAGCCATTCCGAGCCGATGGGTGCGGCCGGGCGACCCAACACCCTGCCGTAAGCGAGTGCATCTTCGGCGTCGAGCCAAAGGTCCACGTCGAACGGCAGCACCCCGTATGTGGGCCGCCCGCTGACCGATCGCAACATCTCCAGGCCGGGCGCGAGCAACTCCCGGCTGCCCCGGAACTTGTTGATCAGAAAGCCGGCCACCAGCTCCTGATCAGCGCGATCGAGCAAGGCGACCGTGCCGAACATCGAGGCGAAGACTCCACCGCGATCGATATCGCCGACCACGATCACCGGCAGCCTGCCGTGCCTGGCCAGCCCCATGTTCACGTAGTCGGACTCACGTAGATTGATCTCCGCAGGGCTCCCGGCGCCCTCGCAGACCACCACGTCGAACTCTTGCTTCAGCTCGTCGAAGGCCCCGAATGCGGCGGCCGACATCTTGTGCTTGAGCTGGCGGAAGTTCGCCGCATCGATCGAGCCGACGGCTTCACCGAGCAGAACAACCTGGCTCGTGTGCTCGCTGCCTGGCTTGAGTAGCACCGGGTTGAACCGGACCTGCGGCTCCAGCCCGGCCGCCACGGCCTGCAGCGCTTGAGCCCGGCCGATTTCGCCACCCCGGCCCTGCTCGTCCACGATCACAGCCGAGTTGTTGGACATGTTCTGCGCCTTGAAGGGAGCGACTTTCACGCCTCGCCGCCACAGCCAACGGCAGATCCCAGCCGTCACCACGCTCTTGCCCGCATCCGATGTGGTGCCAGCCACCAAGATCCCGCCCATCCACTCAGCCTAACGATGCGCCGAAGGGTGGCCGGCCCCCTTATCCACGTATGCCGGCCACCCGGTCCCTGATCAGACCTCGGCCAGCACCCGGCGGTCCTCTGCGAGGTCCTCGAACTCGTCATCGTCGTCCGCGACGTCGTCATCGCTACTTAGCGGAGTGGCGCGGAAGGGCTCGCTGTCCTCGCCGCCGATCTGTCGTGCCTCCTCTTCGTCCTCGATGACGCTGGTGCTCAGATTCGAGGGGTTGCGGTTGAAGGTGGCCGTCCCGCGCGAGAGGTCGTGGCCCACACTGATCGCGTCCATCTCATAAAGCACCCGGCGTACGCCCTGCTCATCGATCCAGTCCCGGGTGTAGAGCCGGCCAACGACAATCACCGGATCGCCGACCGTGAGCGACTGCACCACCCCTTCGGCGAGCTTGCGCCAACAGGTCACGCGGACTCGCAGGCTGTTGCCGTCGACCCACTCGCCATTGACCTTGTCGAATCGGCGTGACGTCGAGGCCACCCGGAAGCTCGCGGCGAGCTGACCCGAGTTGGTCGTGCGCCGCCACTCGGGCACCGCAAGCAAATTGCCAATGACGGTCAACTGCGTGTCGAACATCTCTTCTCCCTTCGGAAGTCCGAACTGGACGCCAGCGTGCTCGACTGCGAGTCCTTGCGCGACAACGAAGACCGGCCGCCTGTGGACAAAGAGACCCTTGGGGATAATCGCCCGATCATGCTTTTCGTGTGCTACGAGCGCCGGTCTACCTGCAGGTAACCTGGGGTTGTGGAGCAAATCGACATCCTCGGCGAGCCGTATAAGCAGCGCGTGATCGAGCTGCCCGACGACGACGAAGGCTCTGTCGTGGCAACGCTCGTGAGCCGCCGCGCGGCGCAGCCCACCAACAAGGCTGTGCTCTATCTGCACGGCTACAACGACTACTTCTTCCAGACCCATCTGGCCGACTTCTTCATCGAGCGCGGCTTCGACTTTTACGCGCTTGACCTGCGTAAATATGGCCGCAGCCTGCAGCCGCATCAGACCGCCAACTTTGTGCGGAGCCTGGCCGAATACTTCCCCGAGATCGACGAAGCAGCTCGCATCATCCGGGCCGAAGATCAGCACGACACTCTGGTGCTCTTCGCCCACTCCACCGGCGGGCTCATCGGCTCGCTGTGGTCACACGCCCGCTCCCACGCCGGAGCCGTGGACGGGGTGATGCTCAACAGCCCATTCTTCGACCTGAATGCCCCCTGGGTGATGCGCCGGCCCATGGCCGCCACCGTGGGCAGGCTCGCCGGCCGGCTCCCCTACCGTCCGCTCCCGCTCAAGCAAACCGGACTCTACGGCCGCAGCCTGCATCGGGACTTCCAGGGCGAATGGGAGTTCGAGCTCGCCTGGAAACCCGTAGTGGCCTCCTTCCCCGTCCGGCTGGGCTGGCTGCACGCGATCCGGCTGGGTCAGCAGCGCCTGCGAGCCGGGCTGGACATCACCGCACCCGTGCTGGTCGCCCACTCGGGCGCCTCCTACCGCAGCTTCGCCTGGGACGACGCCGCCCACGACGCCGACGCGGTGCTCAACGTCGACCACATCGCCCGCTGGGCGCCCGCCCTGGGCAACCATGTCACTGTGGTGCGGATCGAGGGCGGCAAGCACGACCTGACGCTCTCGCGCGAACCTGCCCGCAAGCGCTTCTTCGACGAGGCAGACCGGTGGCTCCGGGCTTACATCTGAACAGGTACCCTCTAATGCCATGCGCTCGTAGCTCAGCTGGATAGAGCAGTGGACTTCTAATCCACCGGTCGCAGGTTCGAATCCTGCCGGGCGCACTCGCGAAGAAACTGCCTTGTTTGTCTGATTCACTACAGTGCGCGACCTGGCCTTGTCGATCAGTGTGAGTGTTTGTTTAGGGGCGAGTGCGCTGCTGCCGAGAAACAGTTGGTTGATGATGGTGCGGTAGCCTCCTCGGGTGCTTCTGACCTATGTGGACGAGTCGTACACCGACAACTGGTTTGCGATGGCGGCGTTGCTGGCTGATGGACCGGCTGCGGTGGCGCTGACTACCGAGCTTGATCGGGTGGCGTCGGTTGCGGCTACTGCCTATGGCATCGATGCGAGCATTGAGCTTCATGGGCATGAGATCTTTCATGCGACTGGCGCATGGAGGGGTGTCCCGCCCCGTGCTCGGGTCGGCGTATTCGACGACGTGGTTGAGGCTGTCGCCGCGCAGGACGTTCAGGTGATCGCCAGAGCGATGGATCTGGTTGGTCAGCGCAAGCGGTACACGGCACCAGATCCGGCGCACTCAGTGGTATTGCAACATCTCCTGGAGCGCATCGATGAATATGTTACGAGCGTCGGTGAGTACGCTCTGGTAATCGCAGACGAAGTCGATGGCCAGGCGCAGCATCGCGCCGATCTGTCGTCCTACCGTGATGTGGGTACTAGTGGATACCGGCAGCGCAAGCTGACCAGGATCGTCGATACATTGCATTTTGCGCCAAGCCATGCGAGCAGGCTCGTGCAGGCTGTTGACGTGATTGCCTTTCTCTACCGGCGCGTGTTCACTCATCACGAGACAGACGAAAGATCGCGCAAAGCGAAGATCGCTATGTGGAGTCGTCTGGAACCAAAGGTGCAGCACCAGCTGTGCTGGTTTCCAGCGCGCAGCGGCGGGCAAGCAGGCGAGTGGGGGCAGGACCTTCGCGTAGATGCACAAAGGGCCCGCTAGGCGGGCCCTGAGGCTGGGCAGGAGATCCGAAGACCATCCCGCGAAATCGATAGTAGCACGAGCCCTTGATTGTCTCGGATCCAACAGCGTCGGTAGTCGAGCTAAGGGAAGCGTTCATTCGGCTGCTATGAGGCACACATCGGTTCGTACCTGTCGTGATCGGTCCCTTACAAAGTATCCATTAGTCGGGTTAGGGGTGGTGGCCTTCTCGCCGTGGAATCTCCTTCACTTCACCTTCGCCCAACCCTTAGCTACCAACGCCGCAACCCTAGGATGCCTGCGGGACCGGGGCGGACCGGGGTTCGATCGCGTACCGGCCGAATCGGGCCCAGGCGATCCACGCCGTCAGCACCAGGAGCAGCGCGGTCATAGCAATCGCTCCGTATTGCTTGGTGAAGACATTGACAATGCTCGCAGCGAGCATTTGGAGCGCCAGCCCCGCAGCCGCAACAGGCGTAAGGGCAGGCATGATGCGGGTCGCGGCCGGAAGGATCAACCCGAGCGCCCCGAGCACCTCAGTGATGCCCGCGATCCGCAGCAGTGCCACCGGGACACCATGCGCATTGCTAGCCAGGTCCGCGGCGGATGCGACCAACTTCCCCGCACCCACAGCAAGAAAAGCCAGCGCGACCAACGCAGAGACTATCCAGACAAGAACCTTCATAGGTTCAGATCTTTACATCTATCACATTCATGGCACAAGGATTCGAGTCAACGAGCGCGCTCCGCTGATCGAGTAGAAGACATGCGCATGACCGAGGCTTGAAAGACCTCCAATGAGGTTCACTTTTTGATCATGGACTTGTCCACGCCGTGTGGCAGGGAGCGGGCCTGCGCCGTGGACCTCTTGTCGGAGACTGGCGGCGCAGGCGCTCGTACGGGTCGCTATCTCAGGTAGAAGACCTCGCCGCTAACCGGGTGGGTGAATCTCCAGCCGTTGGTGTACACATTCCACGCGTACCAGAGGATCCGGCCGTCGTCGTAGTAGTAGCAGTCCTTCCAGGCGACGTCGGTGGGGTCGTTGGCACAGTTGACCGGCCTGATGTCGCGCAACGCGTCGGCCTTGCCCCAGGTGTTCGGGCCGACCCGGCCGTCATCGCCCAGCCCGAATTCGCGCTGCCAGCGTCTCGTCTTGGCTTCGGTGTTGCTGCCGAAGCCGCCATCGATGAAACCGTTGCCGATCTGGTAGTCGAGGTCATCGACCCACAGGATCGACTGCCAGAACATGATGAGGTTCCGGTTGGTGGCGCACCCATAGCGACACAGCTCCGGATTGGTTCGCCAGTTGTGTACGTCGATGGATGCGGCCATGGCCGGCGCACTGGCCCCGAGGACCATCGCGGCCACCGCTGCCAGTGTCACAGCAATCCGCGTGAGCAGTTTCGACTTGCGCCGCAGGCGGCCGGAACCTGTTGAGTCAGAAAGCTTTTCGATAGCGCGGCGGGCACTCGATGACCGCCGTAGGGGTCCTTCCACAGTGAACCAATCTCCAATCCGCTCTAGCAAGAGCACTAGCAGCGTGGCCTGGTTCGGTTGAAGGACGGTTGCAGCGTCGTAACTAGTGGGGATTGACATTCTGCGATCAAGCGCGTACTTAAGTTCCTACCTGATTGGACGCAGAGATAGGGGCAGCGCTGTGATGGCAACTGTTTCGCAGGACACTACGACTGTGCGCCGCTTGCGCCTTGGCGTCGGCATTCTCGGCATAGCCCTGCCGTTCGTCGTGACGATCGGCAACGCACTTCAAGTAGGCAAGCCCCTCCTGCTCAATTCCATCAGCGGCGCTTACTACACCGGCATGCGTGACGTCCTCGTGGGCAGTCTTTGCGCCATCGGCGTGTTTCTCATCTGCTACCGCTATGCACGGCCGGACGATGTGCTCGGTACGATCGCGGGCCTCGCAGCCATCGCGGTGGCGCTCTTCCCAACCTCGCCAAAGAATGAGCAGATTCTGGTGTCGTCAGCGGACAGTACGACCGGGATCGTCCACGGAGTGGCGGCAGTGGTCCTGTTCGTGACGATGGCTGTCTTCTGCTTCTTCTTATTTCCAAGGTCGACCGTGCCAGCGCCGATGACTGCGCGGAAGAAGACCCGCAACGCCATCTATATCGTCTGCGGTGTTGCGATCATTCTCGGGCTTGGCTTGGCCGCATTGGGAAGCAGGGTGCTACCCGACTCGGTGGTGGATTGGTTGCGCCCGCTGTTCTGGGGCCAGTCGATTGCGGTGTTCGCCTTCGGCATCGCATGGTTTGCCAAGAGCAACACGCTCTTCCAAGACGTGGAGTCTTAGACAATCCGGTCGCCATCATGACAATGGAGTGATGCAGGGAAAACGCACTCTCGTCTGCGTCATGGCGCACCCGGATGATGACGCCTACGGCATCGCGGGCACGGCCGCGCTGCACGGCGACGATCCCGACTTCAGATTTGTGCTTGTGCATGCCACAAACGGAGGGGCGGGCGAGATTCGCGAAGGCTTCCCGGCCACGCGTGACACCTTGGGCGGCGTCCGGATGGCTGAGTGCCAGGCCGCCTGGCGGGCACACGGGCGCGTGCCAGACCGCCATGAGTGGCTGGGCTATCCCGATGGTGAGCTGGACAAGGTGCCCTTTGACGAGCTCTCCGGCCGCGTCGAAACGATCCTCACCGAGGAACAGCCGGACGTCGTCGCCACCTTCGGCCCCGATGGCATTTTCGGCCACCCGGACCACATCGCCATTGGCGCCGCAACCGATGCCGCCTTCCACCGGCTCGTCTCCGCCGGGGATTCAGCCCTGCAACGGCTGTGTCACGGGGTCATCCCCAACTCGGTCTTCAACAAATGGAATGAGCAGCGCATAGCGAGGGGCCTACAACCCTTTGACCCATCATCCGTGTACCACATGCGTGGTGTTCCTGACGAAGAAGTGGGCATCACCGTTGACATCCGGTCCGTCGCCAAACGGGTTGTGGCCGGTTTGCTCGAGCATCGCAGTCAGCACCATGTCATCATCGACGACCCCACCGACATTGACCGGTGGGAAAGGATAATGAGCCGGGAATGGTGGACAATCGCTTGGCCGCCAAGGGCTGACGGTGCTCCCATGCTGACTGACATCTTTGACGGCTTGGCTAGGCCCTAGGTCTGGGAACCCTGATTTCCCACTCGGTACCCATATTTGGCTCGCTCTTCAGCTCGATCTCGCCGCCGAGGTCCATCACCCGGCCGCGCATCGATTTCGCGACTCCCATCCGGCCCTGCGCCTGCGCTGTGGCGAGCCGGCCGGGCGCGATGCCGGGCCCATCGTCGCGAATGCTCACCGCGATCTCACCGCCCAGATCCTCCAGGAGCACCCAGACACGGGCACTCGGCCCGGCATGTTGGTCCGCATTGGACAGAGCCTCACCAACGACCGCATTGATTTCTTCGGCCATGAATGCCGGAAGCAAGACCGCCGACGCCGGTACGGAAATCTGCACGGTAGGAGTGGCCCGCAGGGTCAACAGCATGCTGAGGTCGACCATGTTGTCCGAAGTCTCTGTTGTCGGTGCCGCGGCGACTAGGGCACGCAAGGCGTGTTCCTGTTCCGCTGCGAGCCGGCCAAGTTCAGCGTCTTCACCGCCGAGTTCAGCACCCCGGCGAGAGACCCGAGCCAACACCTGCAGCACGCCGTCATGGATCGACCGCGCCAGCCGCTCCCGCTCGGCGGTTGCCGCCTCGAGTTGCAGCGCTCGACTGAGGCGCTCGGCAGATTGACGAGTGGTGGCCGACACCTGCCCTATCAGGAAGCCCAATCCGAGCAGCAGCACCGCATCCCGGCCCATATCGGCATCAAAGAATCCTCGGGTCACCACGTTGACCACCGACAGGATCCCTCCGGCCAACAGCCCTCCGAACCGGCCACCCAATGCCCCGGCGACGATGACGGGGCCGCATGTCCAGACCGTTGTGATGGTGGGAAATGAGCTGTGCAGCTGGTCAGTGGACAGGATGAAGACCGACGAAAGTTGCAACGCCGATGTCAGCACCAGGTCTGCGATGGCCACCAACTTCCGGCGATAGGCCGGCTTCGCATAGCAATAGCTGGTGAATGCGGTCCACAACGTCATGGCGCCTAACGCAATCCATGCGAGGTCGCCACGTTGGTATGCATCGGAGTTCACCGCAACGATGATGACCGCGAACGCCAAGGCGACGACCCGGAACAGGATCGTCGCCCGCCAAAGCGGCTCGATAGACACCGCGAAAGCATAGGTTGCCGTCCGTCACCTCGACACATCCGCTGGCCTGAGTAGCTGACTGTCCGGGACCGAGGTACGGCGTGGCTTGGCCAGCCGCTTCCGGATGATCCATTCGGCCACCGCCAGGTTGATCACCCAGCCCGCGGCCATCAGCAGAGCTTTGGTGAACTCGCCGGGTATGCCGAAGACCAGCATCCAGGGCAAGAGCGTAAATACCTGTGTGCCGGCACCTAGGCCGATCGCATAGCCGCGGATCATCCAAGCGCTATGCCGGGCGATGTCCCGCCGCATGATTGCGGCGAAGCCGAGCACGATGGATAGCAGCATGGCCGAGCCGAAGAAGAGTCGGAAGCCGGTAAGGAGTTCACCGTCGCCGGAGGGGAGGGGATAGAACAGCGTCATCCACAGTCCCGAAAGCGCCGCAACAATTCCGAATGGGACCAGGAGGCGCCCGGCGGCGCGGTGCCAGCCCACCTTGCGGCTGCGAAGCCTGGGCACGAATTGGAAGGCGCCCAGCACGCAGTACACGCTTGCGCTGACGATGTGCAGCAACACTGGTACGGGCGAGGCAAAGAAGCGAGCGTTTGCCGGCGTGACTTCCGCGCCGCCGGTGAGCTCCGCTACGCGGAAGGCCCCAGCGACTATCGGGACTGCACTGAGAATGATCAACGCAGCGGGCAGTTTCCACGCCGGCTTGGCGGAGGAAGGCGAGACGGCTGTGGTCATGGACCCGATCGTGTCGAAATAGTTGGTGCAGCCCATCGGAACTTAGGCGCGAGCTCAACCGGCCGATAGTTCGGGGCCGACGTCGTACTTTTGCCGCTGCGATCACCGATCGCGAGTCTGGACGCGGTTGGTCTCGTAGGCCCACATGGCGATCTCGACGCGATTGCGGGCACCAAGCTTGGCCATCAGGCTGGCGATGTGGGTTTTGACGGTACTCAGACTGATGTAAAGCTCATCGGCGATCTCACTGTTGGTTCGCCCGCGCGCCACCGTGGAGAGGACCTGCTCTTCCCGATCCGTAAGCGCCTCAATGGGTTGCTTCGGCGGCGATGAGGGCCCGGCATCGGCGAAGGCTCTGAGCAATCGGGTCGTGATGCTGGGGGCGATGAGTGCGTCGCCGTTGGCGGCGGCGTGAACGGCCTGCGCCAGCAAGGCGGGGCCGGCGTCCTTGAGCAGGAACCCCTTGGCACCGGCCCGGAGCGCGGCGTAGATGTAATCGTCGAGATCGAAGGTGGTGATGACCACAACAGCGAGCGGATCGTCGACGCCCGGCCCGGCCAGGCGACGAGTCGCTTCGATGCCATCGATACCGGGCATGCGAATGTCGAAAAGGCAGACGTCCGGGCGCAGGCGCTGCGCGAGCTCGACGGCTCGGATCCCGTCCGCGGCCTCGCCGACGACCTCGATGCCCGGCTGGGCATTGAGAATCATCGTGAGCCCGGTACGGACGATCTCTTGGTCGTCGGCGACTACCACCCGGATGTTCATGCCGCCAACCCGGTTCGCGGCAGCACGACGGTCACGGTCCAGCCCCGGCCGGGGTTCGGGCCCGCTTCGCAGGTGCCACCAAGCAGATCAGCGCGTTCGATCATGCCGACCAGGCCAAACCCTGGCGGCGCAGCCGGGCGCATGAGACTGCCATCGCCGTCGTCATTGACACGCAGCTGCACCGATTTGTCATCGGCGGCGACGCGGACCTCTATCCGGGTCGCATGCCGGGCATGCCGCCGGACGTTGGTGACCGACTCCTGGGCGAGGCGGTAGATCGCTGTCCCCACCGATGGATGGAGGTCCTCAACATCGCCCAAGATCTCCACATCGACAGACGGGCCGGAGCTGGACAGGCTCGCGAGCCTTTCGAGATCGGAGATCTGCGGACTGGGCGACAGGTCCGCGGGCTGATCCCGGCGCAATAGCCGGACCATGGTGCGCATCTCAGCCAGCGCCCGCGATGCTTCGGCCTCGATCACGCGGAGGGCATCTGCGGCGGCATCCGGTTGCGACGCCAGGGTCGCAAGGCCGGCCTGGGCCCGGATCGCCATCGCCGAAACATGATGCGCGACAGTGTCATGCAGGTCTCGGGCCAGCCGTTCCCGTTCAAGCAGCTTCACCTGATCGAGCTCACGCATCCGCGCCCGGGCCCGATAACGCAATGCCGCGCCCAATGTCATAACCGAAGACAAGACGGCGAACCCGCCGACCACATCGGCAAGGCTGGTGTGACTGAGCACCGCCCAAAGACAGTTGTTGAAGATCAGGATTGTCGAGCCGAGCACAACCTCGCGCCCAGATCCCCACCGCACCAACGAGTACGGCAGCAACACGAAGTACGCCATGGTGTACATCTCTGGTTGGTCGCCGCCCGTGAAGAGCGGCACCAGGCCCCCGATGATGAAGGCGATCGCGAGCATCAGCAAAGGTCTGGTTCGGCGCCATAACAAGGTGGGTACCAGACCGGCGAGGACAATCGCCCAGACGGCCCGCGACGGAAGATCCGGCCGCAGCACCGCTTCGAGCACGATCATGGGCGGGAGGACCGCCACAAGCGCCCAATCGCGCCACACCCGGGGCGGCGCGTGAGCGGGACGGGGCTCGTCCCACAGGGAGCGCAGAAGATCGTGCACTGCCCCATGCTACGTGCGCCCGTCCCACCCCAGATCGGCCCAAAGTACTAGCGGTGCCGCGGTCCTACGCGGTTGCGGCTGGGACGGGCCTGATTCCCTTCACCAGCAGATAGCCGACCATCCAGAACTCAGCGACCACCGCCGGCAGTAGAACAATCGGTGACAAGGCAGCCCCGAAGCTGGGAGCCAGGAACCTTGCCACCAGGTCCACCAGGTATCCAAAACATCCGACAGTGAGCAGGATGCCCAGTGCCCGCGGAAAGCGCCCGGACTTGTAGGCCATATATCCCAGCGGCAGAAGCCACAGCCCAAAGAAAACCTGGGCGATCAGATAGCCGTTGATCCGCAGATCGAGAAACATGAGCACCAGGGCATCGGACCCGCTTTGGCCCAGCGCTGTCGCGAAAGATCCGTCGGTGGCGACCATGAGAGCGGCGAATTGGTATAGCAGCGAGGCTCCCATGAGCGCGGCACCGACTGCCACGAAGGTCATCATGGCCGCGGCGGCGTTCCTGCTGACGTACTTGAGCAGCCGGTAGAAGGCCATAGCCACCAGGACGTAGCAGGCGATGCCCAGCAGGTCGGCGACAAAGCTAACCCGGAGCAGCATCGCGTTGGCCACGACGTTGTCGGCGGTCGCAGCGGCGTCACCGGGTTCGATGATCGCACTGCTCAAGTAGATGAACGGCAACCCGCTGAGTAAGGCGAGTAAGAGATAGAGAACACCGGTGACTCTCGCCTGGCGTTTGTCGGAAATCATGACTGCTCCTTGTTTTTGGGCATGGGGTGCCAGGGCAACGAGGTGGTTCCCTCGTGTGCCAGGCGATGTGTGGTGGCTACTGCTCGGTGTCGGGGTACTGGAAAACGTCGTCGAGCGGTACCTCGAATACTCGGGCGATCTGGAACGCCATCTCCAGCGAAGGCGAGTAACGCCCCTGCTCGATGGCGATGATGGTCTGCCGGGTCACGTCGATCCGTTGCGCCAGTTCGGCTTGGGTCATCTCACCGTGGGCGAACCGCAGGGCGCGGATCGAGTTGGTGACCTTGGTCGGCTTACCCATGTCTACAGGCCCCGCCGATAGGCGACGAGCTTCACCAACGTGGCAACGGTTTGCGACACCACGAGTGCCAGATAGATCGCGTTGGCGATCCAAAAGTGCTTTGCTTCCACCATTGCGAGGCCTAGCGGCAGCACCATGGCGGCGCCCAGCATGACGCCACCGATGTACTCCCCCAATCGGTTGATCTCTTTATCCCGAGCGTCAATCTTGTAGTTGTCGCTGGGTTTGGCTATCTCAAGAGCGATCCGGCCAACTATCGACAGGCCGATGGCGATGCCGATGCTCCACAGCATCGGCGCCACATAGGCAACGTCGGCCACCGAGGCGCCGTCGGCCCGGCTCAGGATCACGGCGACGTAGCCCACGTAGGTGCCGAGCATGGTCAGTAAGTAGATCCACTTGCCCTTTTCTTCGTACGACATTGCCCGGCCCTTCGAATGTAAAACAAACCTGACATCTGCAAATGTAAAGCAGCGCTCACATGATGTCAAATTTTTCTTACATCGGGGCCGGGCGGGAAGGTTAGACGCTGATGACGATCTTTCCCTGGGAGTGGCCTTCTCCTACGTAGCGGAGCGCTTGGGGCACTTCGTGCAATGGGTAGGTGCGCTCAACGACCGGCTTCAGTTGTCCCGTCTCGAGCAGCTTGCGCAATGCCACCAGGTCCTCGTTTACGAGCTGTGTCAACATCGGCATCAGCTTCTTGCTCCCGATCTTGGAAGCCAGCACCAACATGAGGGCGGAGGTCAGCGGCCCGAGCCAACGGCCCTTCTTAGGACCGCCAACCAGCACCAGGATTCCGTTGG
>DPJL01000093.1 GCA_003543035.1 Micromonosporaceae bacterium
CACAACTCCAAGATCGGCGGGAGGGGTCTCATCCCAGGAGACAAGATCGGCCCACGGTGGGAGACTGGGATGCATGTCCGCCGCTGAGCCCGCATTTGACTCCTTTCCAGGGGAGCCGGTCGAGGCTGTGGATTTCGCGCCGGAGCCGGTCCTGCCCGAGCCGGTGCGCCAGCGAGTGATCGCGCTCGCTGCGGCCCTGCTCACCGCGATGCCGTGGGATGAGTTGCCGGTTTCGCTGCGCAAGGTCGCCAAATTCGCCCCCAACCGTCGCGCCCGGCTCGGTGGGCTCGCCATCGCCTCCCAACTCAGCACCGACCCGGTGTTCCGGCAGCGGATCAGCAGCCGGGCCGTGGCCGACGCGGGTGACCTCGGCGATTCGGTGCTCAGCGGAGTCTCCCCGGCCGCCGCCGACCCGGTCGAGGTGGCGGCGTTGGCTTATCTGGCCCGCCCGCGAGGCTGGCGTGATCTGATCGCCAGCGCCGGTGAAGCCGTTGTGGCGCAAGCGGAAAGCGCTGCGGTAAGCGAGGTGATGCGCGACGCCGAGACGCGTGCTTCGCGCGCGGAGCACGATCGCGCCATTGCCAGGGTCGAGGCGGAAAAGCTGCGGGCCGAGCTTTCGAAACTGCGCGACGAGATGACCGGCATCCAGCAGGAGGTTCGGGCAAACGCGAAGAGCTTGCGCGAAACCCAGGCCGGGCTCAAGCGCGCCAACGAGTTGCTCGCCATCGAGAAGGGGCGGGCTACCAAGGCGACCCATGATCACGAGGTCGAGCTGCGCAAACTGCGGGCCAGGCTGGCCGACGCGGAAGCGGCTAAGGACGACGTCCGGCACGCGGCAAAAGAGGCGCGGGCGATGGACGAGGCCCGGCTCTGGTTGCTTCTTGAGACCATCGGGCAGGCCGCCGTGGGCCTGCGCCGTGAGCTGGCCTTGGATCCAGCTCCGACGATGCCCGCGGATGCCGTTGCCGCGTCGCACGCTGACATGCCAGGTGCACAGACACCGGCCTCGCGCGGGCTCGCCGCTGATGACCCAGCCCGGCTGGCACAGCTGCTCGCGCTGCCCAAGGCACACCTGATCGTGGACGGCTACAACGTGACCAAGCGCGGCTACGCCGAGATGTCGCTAGAGCAGCAGCGCAACCGGCTCGTGGCGGCACTCGGGCTCAGCGCGGCGCAGACAGGTGCCGAGGTGACCGTGGTCTTTGACGGGGCAGAGCGCGTACATGGCCTGCCACCCGCCCCGCGTGGAGTGCGAGTGCTCTTCTCCAAGAAGGGCGAGACCGCAGATGAGCTGATCCGCAGACTCGTGCGGGCCGAGCCGGCTGGGCGGCCAATCGTGGTCGTCTCCTCCGATCGGGAGGTGGCCGACGGCGTGAAGCGCCACGGCGCCTATCCGATGAGCTCGGACAGCCTGCTGCGGCGCCTCTCCCGCTCCTAGGAGATCAATGGTGCGCGTGCGCTGAGTGGGCATCGTGGGTCGGCGGTCTGCCGGGCTGCTGTCCCGGCTCCACCACCACAAACTGGCCCATCATCCCCTTGTCCTCATGATCGAGCACGTGGCAGTGGTACATGTAAGGCGTGTTGGGGTCCGAGTGATCCTTGAACTGCATGATGAGTCGGTAGGACGTCTCGGACGGCACCGTGATCGTGTCCTTCCAGCCGCTCAGATGTGGTGGAGGCGGCGCACCGTTGTGCGACAGGATCTGAAACTGGACGTCGTGGACGTGGAAGCTGTGCGGGTCTCCATCGTTGTTGGAGACCTCCCAGATCTCGGTGGTGTCCTTGGTAGCCACGAAGTCGATCCGGTCCATGTCCATCTGGGTGCCGTTGATGTTCTTGCCGGAAAGCTTGAACTTGCGGGTCACCTTGGCCGAATCAGGGTTCAGCCGGTCCACTTTGACCAGTTGAGCCGGCAGCTCGGCAGCGCTCGCGAGCTGAGCCGCGGCGCGCAACTCGAGCACGTCGAAGCGATCGTCCCCGCCGATGAAGCGCTCGATGCCGCCGCCCAGATCGGGGTCGTAGCTGCGTAGCACTGTTCGTTCGCCCGGTTTCACCGCGACCATGATCTCCGCACGCTCGCCGGCGGATAGCTGGATCCGGGTCAGCTTTGCCGGTGCGGCGAGTAGCCCGCCATCGGTGCCAATCAAGGAGAACTGGCGATCATCGGAGAAGCCGAAGTTGTAGTTGCGGGCGTTGGAGGCGTTCAACAGGCGCAGCCGGACCAGCGAGGTGGTGACATCCAGGTAGGGCGAGTGGGTGCCGTTGACCACGATCTGGTCGCCGAGGACGCCGATGTCACTGAAGGCGTTCTCGTCCTCATCGAGCCGACTGTTCCCGTCCGAGAACTTGCGATCCTGCACGATCAGCGGAATGTCGTCCACGCCGTAGCGCTGTGGGAGAGCGAGCCCGGTCGTCTGCGGATCGTCGAGGATGAACATGCCGGCCATACCTCGATACACATGCTCGGCGGTCTTTCCATGCAGATGAGGGTGGTACCAGAGAGTCGTCCCCGGTTGGTTGATCTTCCAACTGGGCGACCAGTTGCCGCCGGCCCTCACCTGCTGGTGCGGCCCACCATCCATGGACGGTGGGAGATGCATCCCGTGCCAGTGCACCGTGGTGTTCTCGGACAAGCTGTTGTGCACGTTGACAAGCACCTGCTCGCCCGCGGTCGCCCGAAGGGTCGGGCCTAGATAGTTGCCGTTGAATCCCCAGGTCGCAGACTTGAAGCCGGAGCCGAAGTCGTGGTTGCCGGCCTGAGCGCGCAGGTCGAATACCCGCCGGCCCTGACTGTCCACCTGGGACGGAGCCAACGGCGGGATGGCGAGCCGGTTGGTGAAGTCCACCTTGCCGAAGGTGTCCACGCTGGTGCGGCCGAATAACCAGGTGCCTAGGGCGACAAGGCCACCGCAGCAGATCAGGAGAACGGCCAGACCGATGATCAGGACAGTACGCAGTGGGCGGCGCCGGTTCGGGTTCGTCACGTGATCCACAGTCGTGGGCAAGGTGCCTGGTGTCGACCCTGAGAAGGGCGTATTCAGGGACAACTCAGGTGATCCCCTGAGCTGCCTTTACGATCGACGGGTGACAGTTCGTGGGTGGGCCATTCTCAGTTTGATCGTGCTCGTGGCGGGGTTGATCGTGACCACCGCGCTGCTCGTGCCCTGGCAGCGGCCACCGGCGCCCCGGCCCGACCAGCTGGCCGCGCTGAGCGAGCTGCCGGCCGACCGGGTGGCCCAGGCGAGGGAACTTCGGAGTGAGCTGCGCTGGATCCAGTACCCAAGCATGATTCTGGGTCTGCTCTTTGCACTTCTCCTGGGTCTGACTCCGCTCGGCGCCAAGCTCGTCGGGCTCGTGCCCGGGCCGTGGCTGCTCAAGGTGGTCGGCGGCGGGTTGCTCGTGCTGCTCGTGGCTGACCTGGTCACGCTGCCTTTCGCGGCCTGGCGGCACTCGGTGCTGGTCCGATATGGACTGTCCACTCAGGACTGGGGCGCCTGGTCGGTGGATCTCCTTAAGGGCTACGGGATCGGGGCCGTGCTCGGCGCCATCGTGTTGATCGGATTCTTCGGCCTCACCCGGTTGATGCCGAACTGGTGGTGGGCCTGGGGTGCGGCGGGAGCGGCGGCCCTGGTCGTGTTGCTCAGCTTCATCTTGCCAGTGCTGGTGGAGCCGGTGTTCAACAAGTTCACCCCGATGCCGGACAGTTCGTTGCGCACCGAACTGTTGCAGCTCGCGACCCGTGACGGCGTGCCGGTTCGCGACGTACTGGTAGCCGACGCATCCCGCCGGACGACCGCCCTGAACGCCTATGTCAGCGGCATCGGGCCAACGCGGCGCATCGTCGTCTACGACACCCTGTTGAAAGAGGCCCCTCCAGCCGAGGTGGTCAGCGTGGTGGCGCACGAGCTGGGGCATGCCAAGGATCGCGACGTGGTGACCTTCACCCTGGTCGGAGCGCTGGGCACGGCCGCGATGGTGGTCGGGCTCTACCTGATCGGCGGCTGGGGCTGGCTGCTGCGAATGTCCGGAGTGGACTCAATCCGAGATCCGCGGGCGATCGGCCTGCTGATGGCCATTGCGGTGGTGGCGGGGCTGCTGGCGACGCCGGTGCAGGCTTACGTTTCCCGGCTCATCGAGGCGCGTGCGGATGCCCACGCCCTGGCCCTGACCGATGATCCGGACACCTTTGCCGAAATGCAGAAGCGACTCTCCCTGGTCAACCTCGGTGACCCTGATCCACCCGCGTGGGAACAGACCCTCTTCGGCAGCCACCCGACCACCGTCGAACGCATTGCCGCCGCCCGCTCCTACGCCCGCTCTGACCGGCTCCCGCGTTGACCCCACCCCTGCGCGTTGATCATGAACTTAAGGTCGTGCTCGACGGCGTGTCGCGGTCCCCAGCGTCTTGGTCAACTCAACATGGCACGCAGCTCGGCGGCACGCTGATCCCAGGTCCAGTCGGTCTCGACCCACTGGCGGCCGGCCGTGCCCATTTTGCGGGCGAGCGCCGGATCCTTCAGCAGCGTGATCAGGCGGTCCGCGAGGGCTTTGGCGTCGCGTCCGGGGACGACGAAACCCGTCTCGCCCTCACGCACCGCATCCGGTGCGCCGCCGGAGTCCCCGGCGACGACAGGCAAGCCGGAGGCTGAGGCTTCCAGATAGACGATGCCCAGACCTTCAACGTCGAGACCAAAATTGCGGGTGCGGCACGGCATCGCGAAGACGTCCCCGGCGGCGTAATGGGCGGGCAATTGCTGCCAGGGGACTGAGCCGGTGAGCACGACGTGGTCGGCTACCTCGAGCTCGAGCGCAAGGCGCTGGACCTTCGTCCTATGTGGACCTCCGCCCACGAGGAGCAGTGCGGCGTCGGGGACCTCGCGTCGAATCAGGGGGAGTGCTCGCACGAGGGTGTCCTGGCCCTTGCGGGGGACCAGGCGGGAGACACACACGATGACAGGGCGGCCTTCCAACCCAAGCGCCGCTCGGACAGCGGAACCGTCAACGTCCGGGTGGTATGCGGTGGAGTCCACGGCCGGGGTGAGCCGCTTCAGCCGGGCCCGGTCACCTACCACGGGCGCGAGCCGCTGTCTCTGGTACTCCGTCAAGTAGGTGATGACATCGCAACCGTCGGCAATGCGGCGCAATGCCGTGCGCGCCAAAGGAAGCGCGGCCCAGCCGACCTCGTGGCCGTGGGTCAGTGCCACCGCTCTTCTGCCAAGCCCGCGTGCGAGCAACCCGAGTGGAGCCGCCGCCCCGAACCAAACCCGGTCGCAGCCCTCGGCATCTGCGATCTCTTGGCAAATGCGGGCGACGCGCGGCGTCGGCAGCAGCACCTTCCCGGGATAGCGGATCACCGGAAACGGTTGCTCGGCATCAAAAGCGGCTGAGCCGCGCCAATCCGACGAGTAGACGACCAGCTCACCGGCCGGAAGCCGGACAGCCAGATCGTGCACGAAACGCTGGATCCCGCCCGGGCGCGGCGGGAAGTCGTTCGTGATCAGTAAGGTGCGCACAGTCCTATTTGGACACCAGCCGGTTCAGCTCGGTCGCGATGGCTTCGCGCAGCGCGTCAAACTCCTCGGCCCGCTCCGACTTGATGGTGTCGTATTCGACCGCCTTGCGGAGCTCCAGCGGAATCCGCGCCACCGGACCCGTCCTGTACTCCTGCGGCTCCCAGCTGTACCGAGCGGTGACGTGGGCGTGCAGGTGCTCGTAGAGGTTGCCGAGGATCTCGTAGTTGACCCGGCGGAAGGCCGGATCGTAGCCGCTGCAAGCGTTGTAGATGGCCTGCCCGAGCAGAGCCATGTCGGACAGGAACTGCCGCTGCTGCTCGAGCGGGAGGTCGGTCAGGTGGTTCGCGTCGTCCACATCGGAGAGCAGGACGCAGTACCCGGGCAGGTACTGCGTGTCGCCGAAGACCACATAGCCACTGTCCAACTTGGCCATGACCAGGGGATTGTCCCCGCTGCGCGCTTCGGCGAGCCAGTCCGGCTCGCCGTCGGGAAGCAGCGGTGCTGAGGAGTGGCGTCCCATGGTCAGCTCAGGTTCGGCGCGTCCGGGGCCTGCAGCAGGCCAAGGCGCAACGCTGTCATCAGCGCTTGAGCGCGGTTTGCCGCGCCCAGCTTCTCGTAGAGCTTGGAGATGTGGGTCTTCGCGGTCGATTCACTCACGAAGAGCTGCTTGGCGATGCCGGAGACACTCATGCCCTCGGCGAGCAGTTTGAGCACCTGGCTCTCCCGGGGTGACAGCTGGGGGCCACTCGGGGTGAGCCGGCGCTTCATCGCCTCGGCCAGGTCGGCCGCGGTGAACGCGCTGGGCGCCGAAGCGGCGTGCCTCGCGGCGGCCACGACCTCGTCGGCCGGCGCGGTCTTGGGCACGAAGGCGCTGGCGCCTGCCTCGAGCGCGCCGAAGAGCTGGTCGTCGCCCGCATACATGGTCAGGACGACGATGCCCATGGTGGCGCTGGATTTGCGCAGCGTGCGGGTGGCCTCGAGGCCACTGCCGTCCGGCAGGCGGAGATCCATGATCACCACATCCGGGTGGAGGGCGCCGGCCTGGCGGACCGCTTCAGCCGCGGTGCCGGCCTCGCCCACGACCTCGAACTGACGATCCCGTTCGAAGGCGTGGCGCAGGCCCTTGCGGATCAGGTCGTGGTCGTCGACTAGCAGGACCCTTGTGCGACCTGTCGGCACTGCGTTGGTTGACATGCCCGCTTACTCCCTATCTCCACACCCGCGCCAGATTAGGCGGGTGTTACACGTTATCCTGCCGGTCGGGACTCTTGTCTACCGGTGCCGCCCACCACAACCGCTACGGTAGTGCCACTTGGTTCCCGTGGCCTGATCTCCAGCCGACCACGGATACGTTCCGCCCTCTCCGCCATGATCGCAAGACCATAGCTGCCCTGACTACGTTGATCGGACAATCCCTGCCCGTCGTCGGACACCTCGATCAAGGCGAACGGTGGGTCAACTGTGCAGGTCACCCATAGGTTGGCGGCGAAAGCATGCTTTCGGGCATTGGTTACCGCCTCCTGCGCTATTCGCAGCAACTCGGACTCGATTGAGGCCGGCAGGCGGCCCACCTCGTCGAGCGATAGGTGCACCTTCAGGCCGGCCTGGTTGCCGGAGATGCGGGCGAATTCGGCGATGGCCGCGGTCAGGCCGCCGTGCCGATCCACCTCGGTGCGCAGCTCAAACAGGCTCAACCGCAGCTCGGTGATCACGCGGGTCACCTCGCCGCGCAGCTCACGCAGCTCGTCTGCGGTCGCGGTGGCGTTCTCCGGCAGCCCGGCCTGAGCGTTGTCGATGCCATAGCCGATCATGGCGAGCTCCTGGGCCACCCCATCGTGGATCTCGCGGGCCAGTCGCTGCCGTTCCTCGTTTGTGGCGAGCGATCGCACCTCGTCGAAGAGCAACGCCGCCTCCAAGCGCAGCGCTGCCGGGGCGGCGGAGGAGATGATCCGGTACGTGAGGCTCGGCGGATACCCGCCCACCCCGTCGCGCTCGAGCACCACCAGCCCCACCGTACGGACCCCGGCGATCAAGGGCACGACCAGCGCAGATACCGGGTCGTTGGAGGCATACGAACGAAGCTGGGTGCGGCTGGAGATCTGCGGCTGCTGACTGGCCCAGGCGTCGGCGATGGCCGAGTCGGCGTCGAGATGGGTCTCCCACACCGCCCGCATCGAGGTATCGGTACCGACCCCGAACTGGGCCAGGACCTCGAGCCTGCCCCCGCCGCTGGCCGCGAAGACGGCGGCCCGGTCGGCGCGGCCGATCGAACGCAACTCTTCGAGCAGGTGCTCGGCGATGCTGCCCGGATCCAGGGTGGCACCGGGCAACTGCCGAGCCACCTGGCGCAACTGGGTCAAGAGGCGGGTGGCCTCGGCGTAGGGCTGAGGGGCACGACGAGCCAGCACAGCTCGTTGCATGGCCCCGGCGGTGATGGTGCCGATCGCGGCCAGGATGAGCCACTGGGCGCAAACGGCCAGGTAGCCGAGCTCGCCGAGCTGGGTGCCGCCGCTCGGAGTGCGGGTCAGCCAACCTGCCAGCGTCAATGCCACCGCGGCGACGCTGAGCAGGCCTGCCGCCTCCAGTGGGCGGCCTTGCACGGTGGCAGCGGTCAGCGGCACAGCCAGGTAGGGCAACATGGCCGCCGCGCCGATCCCACCGCTGACCGTTCCGGCAGCGTCTGCCGCCACAGCGACCGCGCTCGCCCCGAGCGCCACCAGGATCACCTCGGCCAGGCGGCCCAGCGGCGCCGCCACCCGCTGCTGGGGGCCGATCACGGACGGGATCGAGGCGATGCCAAGCAGGGCTATCCAGCGCAGCTGAGAGAGGTCGCGAGTGGCCAGCCACACGAGCCCCGCAATGAGGGCAAGCAGGATGCAGCGCAGGGCCACGGCGACGGTGTGCGCATTGAGGCCCTGGGTAGCTGGACGACGGCCGGCCATTGGCTCAGCTGCCGTAAATCGCTTCGATCTCGTCGGCGTACTCCTTCATGACAACGGCACGCTTGACTTTAAGCGAGGGGGTCAGCTCGCCGGTGGCTTCGGTGAAGTCGCGGGGCAGAATGCGAAACACCCTAATCGCTTCGGCCTTGGACACTGCCTTGTTCGCCTCGTCCACGGCGGTTTGAATCTCGGCACGCAGGTGCGGATCCTTGATGAGATCTTCCATGGGCGTGTCGGGTCGAGCTTCGGTGTCGATGGTGATGAGGGCGGCGATGAAGGGCCTCCGGTCTCCGATCACCATGCATTGGCTGACCAGCGGATGAGCCCGGATCCGGTCCTCGAGCACGGCCGGCGCGACGTTCTTGCCGCCAGCGGTAACGATGATCTCCTTCTTGCGCCCGGTGATCGCGAGGTACCCCTGCTGGTCGAGCGAGCCGAGATCGCCGGTGTGGAACCAGCCCTGTTCATCGATGACCTCATCGGTGGCGGCTGGATTCTTCCAGTACCCGGAAAAAACGACCTCGCCCTTCGCCAGGATCTCGCCATCGTCGGCGATCCGGATGGTGACGCCGGGCAACGGCTGTCCCACGGTGCCGATGCGCTGCGCGTCCTCCCGGTTGAAGGTGATCGCGGGCGAGGTCTCGGTGAGCCCGTAGCCCTCGAGGACGACCAGGCCCACGCCACGGAAGAAGTGACCCAGGCGCTCGCCCAACGGCGCGCCACCCGAGATGGCGGTGTGGCACTGCCCACCCAGAGCCGCGCGAAGCCGGCTGTACACGAGGCGGTCAAACACCTTGTGCTGCAAGCGAAGCGCGAGCCCGGGACCTTCACGAGCATCGCGCGCCCGGCTGAAGTCGATGGCGACCTTTTCGGCCCGGTCAAAGATGGCGCCTTTGCCGTCGGCGTGGGCCCGTTGCTTCGCCCCGTTGTAGACCTTCTCGAACACGCGCGGCACGCTGAGGATGAAGCTGGGTTTGAAAGCGCCGAGGTCGGCGACGAGATTCTTCACGTCTGCCGAGTGCAAAGTGCGCACCCGGCCCTGCACCACGCCGAGCTGGATCAGGCGTGCGAAGGCGTGGGCCAGCGGCAGGAAGAGCACGGTCGAGGAGCCCTCGCGGAACAGCCGTGGCAACGCCGGGATCGCGTTGCCGATGTCGGAGAGCATGTTCCGGTGCGTTAGAACGCAACCTTTGGGGCGGCCGGTGGTACCCGACGTATAGACGATTGTGGCTATATCATCGGCGCTGCCCTGGTGGGGCACGATGCCCGGGCCCGACGGAAGCGTGCCCCCTTCGATTTGCCAAACCTTGTCGATAAGCGAGGAAACGATGGCGGTGTGCGCGTCGGTCTCGGTGAAGCAGGCGACAGCGCCGGAGTCTTCGAGGATCCACTGCACCTGCTCGGCGCTGGAGGTCTCGTAGATGGGCACCGTGATCGCGCCGGCCGCCCAGATCGCGTAGTCGATCAGAGTCCACTCGTACCGGGTCTTGCTCATCAAGCCGACCCGGTCGCCCGGTTTCACGCCGCCGGCGGCCAGTCCACCGGCCAGCGAGGCGACCTCGTCGCGGAACATCGCGCAGGTAACCGCGCGACCGTTATGAATAAATTGCACCACATCGGGGTGGTTGTCGGCGTTTAACCAGACCGGATCGGTCAGTCGCGCCTGGCGGTCGATCACGACCGCAGGGGATTGGGTGAACTCCACAGGGGAAAAGCTACATCCACCCCTGCGGTAGCCTGCTGAACATGGCGGAATCCTCGTCCCAGTCGATCGTGATCAACGCCGACCCGGCGCGCATTGCCGAGGTCATCTGCGACTATCCCTCGTACCCGAGCTGGACTCAGGCCATCAAGTTGGCCGAGGTGCTCGAGGAATATGAAGACGGCTACCCGGCCACGGTGCGGTTCGTCATCGACGCAGGCGTCGTGCAGGACGAATACAAACTGCACTACGACTACGCCGAGGACATCTCGCGGATCGAGTGGCACCTGGTGGAGCCGTCGAGGATGCAGAAGGCCCAGGACGGCTCCTACGACATCGACGACAACGGCGATGGGACCTGTACGGTCACCTACACGCTGTCGGTTGACCTGTCGATCGGGATGCTCGGCATGTTCAAGAAGAAGGCCGAGCGCGCGATCATGGACACCGCGCTCAAGGAGCTCAAGAAGAGGGTAGAGGCGACTGCCTGATGTTCACCGAGCCGGGCACGGCGCGCCAGGAGGCGGAAAAGCTTGTGGCGACGGTGCTTGCGGCGGCCACGATGGCCGCCAACGCCAACCCGCAGTTCTCTACCGGCAGTGCAGAATGTTGCGTGTGTCCACTGTGTAAGGTCATCGCGGCGGTGCGTGATCCCGACCCCGAGATGGTGGAAAGACTCGCCACCGGAGCGGGGGATCTCGCCGCCGGCATGGCGAGCTTCCTGCGCCATCTCGCCGGCCCGACTTCCCCTGCGCCGGCAGAGGAGACCTGGGAGAAGGCCACGCAGGAGGAGAAGCCGAAGA